>NZ_DDYV01000147.1:0-8266 GCF_002348205.1 Desulfobacter sp. UBA2225
CCTCCCGCAGGCCCGAGCTTTCGCAAATTTTGAAAACAACAGGGGATGTATGAAGAAAGAAAACAGAGGCGGAGCAAGAGAAGGCTCAGGAAGGAAGAAAAAAACACGAATATACTCTGATAAGGTAAAAAAGGCATATATCAAAGCTGCTGCCAAGCTTGCAAAAGAACACGGTAAGTCAATAGAGGAAGTCATGTTAAGCATGATTTATGATCCCAAAGTAGTTGATGTTGCCAAAGCCTCGGTGCTCAAAATTTATAATGAGGCATTGCTTGTGAAAGAATCAGAGCAGGAGCTTAATGTGAATCGGTCCGGTCCAGGCATTTACCTACCTCAGACAAAATCAGATCCGGCAAAATTGATACCAATACAGGGGAAGAAAAATGGCACTAACGATTAAGGACAAGGGAAATCGAATAATCCTGGAAGGCAGCACTTCAGCAATAGATGTCAAGATTTGCAGCAGGCCCATAGTGGTGACAAGTTGGCTGTGGATTAACCCGGCCACTGTTGCCGATGAATTTGAATGTGTTGATTCTGATGGCGACACTGAATTTTTTGGCGAATGCAGTGTGGCCGATCAACCAATGTCTGATGATTTTTCGTTGGGCCATGCGACAAAAGGTGCATTGTTTTGTAAAACATTGGGGTCTGGAAAGGTAATAATTTACTATAAAGATTATGCTTAATGGACTGGAGACCACACCCTGGAGCGCAAGAAGAGTTTTGCAGCCGAGGAGAATTTGAAGTTTTATTCGGTGGTGCCGCCGGGCCGGGGAAGACAGATTGTCTCATCATGGAGGCGGTGCGCTATGTGGATTTTTCAGATTACAAGGCTGTTTTGTTCAGGAGGGTGTTTCCTCAGCTTCAAGAGATCATAGATAGAACATGGAAGTATTACCCGTTATTGGGTGGTGAATACAGGGCAAGTGAACATAGATGGTATTTTCCGTCTGGGGCGACAGTGAACCTAAGCCACATGCAGTATGAAGATAACAAGTATGATCATCAGGGTAAAGAATACCATTATGTTGGTTTTGATGAGGTCACTCAATTTACAGGAAAACAATATCTCTACCTACATTCCAGGGTGAGATCCACAAACCCTAATATCCCCATGCGGATTAGATGCGCCACAAACCCAGGTGGCATAGGTCACGCCTTTTTCAAGGAACGATTTATTGATATATCTCAACCAGGTGTGCCATACGTTGACCCTGAAACAGGTCAATCAAGATGCTTCATCCCTGCAAGGTTATCCGATAACCCAACTCTAGTCGAAAACGATCCAAACTACATTAAGCGCCTCCTGGTCTTGCCTGAACTGGAAAGAAAGCGGCTCATGGAAGGCTTATGGGACGCTTACGAAGGTCAGGCGTTGCCTGAATTAAGTATGCGTGTTCATGGTGTTAATCGATTTGAAGTGCCTAAGGATTGGGAACACTTCATGTCGTTCGATTGGGGCTACGCGAAACCTTATTCAATCGGATATCATGCGCTTGATTTTGATGGATGCCTATGGCGGATAGGGTCAATCTATGGGACCAGGGAAGATATAGACCTTCATGATGTTGGCTTGCGTGAGACCCCGATTGAAATAGCAAGAAAGATTTACGCTTATGAGCGTGATATGCACATGCCTAAAATGAAATTCCGTGTTGCTGACCCAGCGTGTTGGTCAAAAACGCATCTGAAAGGTGGTGTTTTGGGCCCAAGCGTCATTGAAGACATGGGGAAAGAGGGGCTTTATTTTCTCAAGGCTGATAACAACCGGATTCTTGGGCGACAGCAGGTCCATAAACGATTGAAGCTTGACGAGGACATTGATTTCGTTACGGGTGAAGTGCTTAACGTCTCAAATAAGTTCTATTGTTTCAATGATGATAAGCACTTTTGGCGCACTATGCTGGATTTGCGGGAAAACGTGAATAATCCAGAGGACGTTGACAGCGATCAAGAGGACCATATTTATGACGAATTTCGGTATGCCTGTATGAGCAGGCCGATAAAACCCAAAATGATAAATCGGGTTCCTGAAGGGTCTTTTGCTGCCGAAAGGAACAGGCTGATTAAGGCCAAACAGTATTCAAAACGTCATGGCGTACCACTTCAAACAGCGTACGAAAGGGTAAGATAATTGGCTAAATTTAGCAAACAGCAGCTTGATAGGCAAAAATTGTGGGAGCAAAAGATTTCAAGGGCCAAAGAAGTTCGTAAGAAGTGGCGCGAAAGATTCAGGGTTGATCTTGCAAGAGAATACTTTGACGGAGTTCAAAACCCAGGTTATCCACAAAATGAATGGATAACAATTAATAAGATTTACAGCCATTTAAAGTCGCAGCTTCCGAGTCTGTACTCAACAGACCCGTATTTTTATATGAATATTAAGAGGTCATTTAATCCTGATCCTGCGAAAATACAACTTTATGACATGAAGGCAAAAATCAGACAGTCATACTTGAATTATCTCAAAGACGAAATGAAATTAAAGCAAAAGGCACGTCTCGGCATATTTGATGCGCATTTTATGTACGGTGTGTTGAAAGTTTACTACATGGCAGACGAAAGGCCACATCCCCAGGCCGGGCAAGACATAACGGATGAATCTGGATCTCCAATGATAGGGGATGACAACCAGGTTATGACATACCCTGAATATATCCCGGTGAATGAACGGTATATGGTGTCAAGGGTCCATCCTGATGACTTTCTTTTTGGTGAAGACTCCGGGACATTGGAAGAAGAATGGGACTGGGTATGCCAGATAATCAGGAAACCATACGAGGAGGTGAAAGATGATCCTCGTTTCGACAAAAAAGCAGTTAAGAGTTTGGAAAAAAAGGGTGGTGAAACAAAAGACGATGCTGACCGCCAGCGAGAAGATAGGAAAAAGGGCGGGGATATAAAAGGCCCTACAGAGCGGGACATCCCGAAAAACCAACAAGAAAAAGTGGTCCCCAAAGTGGTTTGTTATTACGAAATTTATAATCTCAAAAAAAATAAATGGCTGGTTGTTGCCGATGGTGCTGATATTCCGTTAATCGACGAAGAAGATCTCCCAAAGGGGATAGAAAAGCATCCCTACGCATATTTGACTTTCACCCAACGGGATGACTCACCATATCCGATCCCACCTGTCAGCCAGATGCTTGACTGTCAAAAAGAATATTGCCTTACTCGATCAAGGATGGTGACACATCGGAAACGGTTTAATCGAAAATATGAGGTGGATATAACCAGATTTGAAGATCCTGACATGGAGATCAGCAAGCTGGAATCTGGGGACGATGGTGCAATTATCAGGAAAACAGGGTCGGAAGATTGTGTCACCCCGATCAAGGACGCGCCCCTTGATCAACAAACGACCATCCAGGAATTAGCCATTATTGGCAGGGACCTTATAGAGGTTGGCGGCGGTTCGACGGATGAGGCTAGGGGGATAGCGGGGGCGGACTCCGCCACGCAAGCGGGAATCCTGGACAGACGGCTTGAAGTCAAAGAAGGTGATGCACTTTCAATGGTTATAGATTGGATTACAGAGGTTGCGCGTAAACTGGATATGTTGGTTCAAACTCATATTACAAAAGATGAAGCCATTAAGATTTCAGGTCCAGAGGGTGAGTATTGGGCAATAATAAAGCCGGATGATTACGAGGATATCCCTGGTGAATATGAGTACAGCGTTGACGTTGGGTCCACACTACCAAAATTGCCCCAAATGGAAAGATCAAGCTGGATGGCATTCTTGCAATTGCTTGCTGCTTTTCCTCAACTGCTTTTGAGCAACAGAACACTTAAAAAGATGTCTGAGCTACATCATATTGATGATAAGGCTATGTTGGAGGAGTTG
Organism: Desulfobacter sp. UBA2225; assembly: GCF_002348205.1. NCBI lineage: Bacteria > Pseudomonadati > Thermodesulfobacteriota > Desulfobacteria > Desulfobacterales > Desulfobacteraceae > Desulfobacter > Desulfobacter sp. UBA2225. The sequence goes on from NZ_DDYV01000147.1 coordinate 3,851, forward strand.
AGGCAAATCGGCATCAAGATGATGTCTGGACAATTACCGATGCCGGGCAATCCCGGATCACAAGCTGGGGTAGGGGAAACGAGGCCGCAGAGCGACCAGGGCGGACAAGTTGGCGGGCTACAATCATTGATGCAAACCGGAGGGGCGGAAGGATAGCATGTTAGCTGAAATTATATTTTGTGCTATTATTTTTTACATCGCAGGTGAAGTCATCCGTAATTTATAGGAGGTGATTAAAATTCCATACTACGACTATAAATGCAAATCTTGTGAATTTGAAGAGATTAATCGGAAAGAGCATCCTGATAATACGGAAATAAAATGTCCAAAGTGCATAGATGGAATAATGACAAGGAAACTGCACGGGCAGTTCGGGATCTGCATGGGGGCGGCAGGGGCCCATGGTTATTATGACGAAAATCTTTGTTGCTATATCAATACTAACGCGCAGCGACGAGAAGAAATGAGAAAGCAAGGGGTGACGGACAAGTATTCTTCTCCCAAACCTTATGGGGAGGCGTGGGTATAATGGCTAGGATTTGTGACAGATGTTTTGGGAAGGGTGATTCAAGGATTGCGTCGGATGCCATTATATTTGAGCGAACAGACGAAAAATTTGACCTTTGTGAGTCATGTATCCAAGTTATCCAAGAAACGATACGGGATATGAGTAATATTGACAAAGAACCATCAACAAAACGAGGAAGACCAAGAAAGGAGACATAATTTATGACATTAGGTGATAGCACAGGAACCCAAAGCACAGAAGGACAAGCGGACGAAGGAACTGTTGCTGCACAGCAGCAGACAACCGAAACCGCCCCAAATGTGACAGAGGGACAACCACAGGCTAGTCAAGGGATAACCGAGCAAGGACCCCAAGATGAAGACACCTTTTTCGACCCGAAAGACATTGAAGACAAGCCCGAACTGAAGGCCGCTTACAAGCAAATGCAATCTGCATGGACTAAAAAAATGCAGAGCATCAGCACGCAGAAGCAAAAGCTTGAAGCTTACAACGAGTTTGAACGTGATCCTGCTGGGACAATCGAAAAATTGGCGAAACAATATGGGATCAAGATTCAGAAGGATGAACAATCACGTCAAGAACAACCTATCGACCTGAATAGCTGGGAACCAAAAAGTTGGGGTGAGGTTATGGACGTTTTTTCAAAAACCGTTTTAGAAAAAATCTCCCCTACATTAAATGAGGTTGCCAGGGAATCGCGGGAATCGAAAAGGAAAAGTGTTGAATCTCAACTCAATGATATTGATCCTACGTGGCATGAGTTTGAAGACGATATGATTGTGAATTTAAAAACTCATCCGACGTTAGCCAATGATGTTGAAAAACTCTACAGGATAAGCGTTCCACAAAGTAAGATTGAAAGCAAGGCGGTCCAAAAAGCGTTGAAAAAGTTGAACGACAAGGCTCATTCTTCAAAAGTATCCGGGAACTCAACAACAACTCAAACCCAGACTGAAGGACCTCCCGGCCCAGGTGCTACATTTGCCGAAGCAGTTGAGTGGGCGAAAAAGGACCTGGAACGTAGGGGGATCAGAAAGCCTGGTTGAAAATAAGGAGATTTTAAAATGACCATTGGCGATTCCGGTGCTCCTTCTAATCAAACCATATATTATGATGAGTTGCTCAGTACAACTCTTATGGCGAGAAAGAAGAGCATATTTGACACTATTTTCAAGGAGCACGCATTCCTCTCATATTTGAGGATGTCTGGTGGTATTGACTATCAGGATGGCGGGGAACGGATTACTGTTCCTTTGATGTACGCTGATAACGATACCATAAAAACGCACGGCGGGTACTCAATTATTGACACCACGCCGCAGGACTCTTTAACCACAGCCTTTTTTAATTGGGCTGAAATTGCCGGTTCCATTACCATCAGCAGAAAAGAGGAACGGCAAAACTCAGGGGAGGGCAAGCTCATTGATCTGCTTAAAAGTAAAATTGATGTTGCAGAAATGACAATGGGCGAAAAGCTTAACAATGATTTGGTGCTCGGCACGGTATCAGGGGCTACATTTGTTCCCGATACTGCTTCTGATGGGTCATACGGTGTTCTTCCACTTGGGTATTTTTTCAGGAAGGCAAATCGGACAAACCCGACGGTAGGCGGCAATATAGGTAATATTGACGCTTCAACCTATTATTCGTGGTGGGCGCATCATACAGCCATTGCCAATAACGGTTCAGTCGAAACCGGTAATTCTTTTGCCATTTCGGTATCAACCTACAAAGGTTTATCTGTTGCCCTGAAAAGAATGCTTAATTTCACTTCAAGGGGCGGTGGTGGTGCTGCTGACCTGGTGCTTATGAATCAACTTACGTTTGAAACATATGAGAATGCCCTTGATGACAAAGTGCGGTATTCAAACACCAAAATGGCCGATATGGGATTTGACACCATTAAACTGCGTGGTGCAACCTGTATCTGGGACGAGGTGGTTCCCGATCTTTATACGGGTACTGCGGCCATTGCTACCGGGACGGCGTTTTTCATCAATACAAAGTTCTACAACTTGATGATCGACAAAGAAACCGATATTGTGACCACGCCGTTTCTTAATCCTATTAACCAAACCGTGAAAACGGCTAAGATTCTGTTTATGGGTAATGCCACAGTGAAAAACATGCGTAAGCATGGGTTACTGTATGGCATATCTCAGTCCATCGTTGCATAACTATTTAACTATTGGAGTGATAGGGATTCCGCAAAAAAAGGAGATTTAAAAATGCTGTTCAAAAGTGCTTCAAGATCCGATGCGGAAAAGGTGTTTGTTGTTGTTAAAAACGTGTCCGGTGGGACCCTTACCGGTGGCTACTCATGCGTGTGGGATACCTCCACGGCTGATGGCGTTCGTGTTACTCAGAACGCCGCCACTACCCTTACCTTGTTTGCCGGCGTTGCTGATGCCGATATAGCCAATAATGGCTATGGTCTGATCCAGGTTTATGGGTATAGGTCAAGTGCCTATATTTCCTATAGCTCTGTATCGATTGTCATCGGTGACGCGCTTGGGGCTGGTCTGGCTGCGAACTGGGGCCTTGAGAGAAAAGCTGCCGGGTCTGCCGGGTCTGCTGTTGCGTATGCGGCTGCAATGGAGGCTGTTGCTTCCTCTACTGCGGTTGCCCATTATACGACTGCAAAGGTGTTCATCCGAGCTTTGTAACAACTAACTTCAAGGAGGTAGGGGCCTTGAAAATTTTATTTATCGACTTAACGACTTCGCTTGAGTCGTTTCAGGACCTTGAAAATAAGGGCCGTGGTGGGATGGTTTCAAGCTTATATATCCTGCCGAATGTTCTTTCACAATTAGGCCACGAATGTTATGTGATGTCTGATGCCAAGTCTTGTGGCGAGACTATAAACGGTGTCAGATGGATTAACGAAAGCCAGTATGATTGGCTGGATAAACAATCTTTTGACTTTATGGTGCTGAATAGACAGCTTTATGGAGATGCGTTCAGTTGGATAAAATCTAAGCATAGAGTCCTTTGGGTTCACGACATGGTTCATGGCGGGTGGATTACAAAGCCAGAAATAGCAAAGATGCTTTCTGCGACTGTGTTTATGTCTCAATATTCAGTCGAGACCTGGAAGGCATATTATAAAACAATCGGAAGACATTTTGTCATACCGAATGGAGTTGACAAAGAACTATTTAAGCCGTTGAACAAAACGACGACAAGCATGATTTATTTTTCCGCACCAAATAGGGGTCTTGAATATCTGCCGATGATTTTTCATTCTGTAAAGGAGAAGATACCGGATGTTAGTTGTATAGCATTTTCGAACATGAAATCGCTACATCCTAATGAATCTGGAGAGTCAGACAAGTTTGAATGGATCTACCAATTGGTAAGGGATTCTGGTATCGTGCTTCACGATGTCATAGACCAAAAGTCTCTTTCAACCTTCATTGGTGCATCCGGGTTAATGATAAAACCCAGTGATTATGCTGAAACGTGTTCAAACAGTACCTTGCAATCTTTATCATGCGGAACTCCTGTAATTACCAGCAAGGTAGGCGCTGATAAGGAATGGGTTCAGGATAAATATAACGGTCGGATCTGCGATCACATCTTGAATGATGGCCCTTTATTTATCCTTGAAATGTGCAGGGCGATAATTGACACATTATCAAATGATCGAGAGCATGAACGAATGATAAAAAACGCTCCTAAAACCAAGAACCTTTTTACATGGCAAGAGATAGGGGAAAAATGGAACCGTATGCTCAACCGCGTATATTAAATATAGGATGTGGACATCAAAAATTTATAGGCCCAAACGCTGTTAATGTTGACGCATACGATACATGTGATCCTGATATTGTGTGGGATTTGAATAAGACTCCGTGGCCCTGGGCGAAGGATAATGAATTCGACAC
>NZ_DDYV01000142.1:0-12701 GCF_002348205.1 Desulfobacter sp. UBA2225
GAGGGGATCCTCACACCACCCCCCGGCATAAAGCCCGGCGATGAAGTGATTTATATGGCTGAATCCATTTTACCGGATGGATCCTTTACCACCTTTGCATCTTTTCCGACCCGGGCTGCGCTGGTTCATCCATTTCTCAGGGACTCTGTCGTACCGGATGGAAAGCCCTTCTTTATTATTCAGATCACTGATCCACATATCGTGAAACGTGACAGCGAGCTTCTTGGAGTGAGGACTGCTGAGAGGCTCGAGCAGGCAGTTGCGGAAATCAATGCCCTTGAGCCGCTTCCTGATTTTGTCGTGGTCACTGGTGATATTATCAGTGATAACCCTGAAGGCTATGCCTTGTTCCATGAAATTGTTGAAAAGCTGAAGGTGCCCTGTCTTCCGGCATTTGGCAACCACGACAAGCCCCTCGGGCTCGGTAACGCGCATCGGATTTTCAGCGAATGGGGATTCCCACCCTATTATGCCTTACAGCATAAAGGCTATGATTTTTTTGTGCTCGATACTGTGGCATTTCCACTCCCGCCATGTGGAAAAATCACAAATCTTCAATACGCCTGGCTCAAGAGATTACTCTCTTCACCGGGCGATCTGCCCAGGCTCTTTTTCCTTCATCATGATATCTGCTCCGGTTTGAGCACCACCGAACATTTCGAGGCTCTGGATTTCTTTGCTTCATACCCCGGAGAAAAATGGTTCTTCTCCGGACACTGGCATTGTGATACATTCGTAAAGCGAGAAAACGAACGGCACATTATTACCTCTGCCATAGGATACCTCTTCAAAGAGGAGAGAAAAGCACTAAAGCACGCGCGCCATACTTCTGGATACCGGCTGATTCACTTCAAGGACGGTAAGATCAGCACACAGTTCAAACCCCTGGGCAAGCCTGCAATCGATGATCCATCCCTCGACGACTATTTCACCTGGGATGAACTCCAAAAAGCCCTCAAGAAGTAAAGTTCAGGGGCAAAGAGGCTGTCCGACAATTCACCTTATGCCACATTCCCAATTTCGATCCCGATACCGAAGAATAGGCATTTTCGGGCTCATACCACGTTTTGCCTGTTCTTCGTCAACGGTTGGTGATAACTCTGTCCCTGCTTCCCCTCGGCGTCGATATCGAAAGATTTGTGATGGTCATGAGTGAATGCATGGGTACACGTGTGGTTAATTGCCATGGCATGCTAACACATTCCGAAAAATCTCCGGGATACCATAATTCTGGAAGAAAATCGAATTACCGGACCGCCTCTTTGATCCCGAAATTCACTTCTTTCGCCCGTCAGAAATCTCTGGTTCGCAAAAGGCTCTATATCACCTTATGTTTCTATTTTGTCCATGTGAGTCCGTGTACCAGACCACAATTACGCTATCGATCTCCGGGGCAATACTTCGATATCTGTTCTGGCAGCGAAGAGTAGTAATTATGCTTGGGATAGATGAGGAGCCCTGTAGGGGATTGGATTTAGGATGTTAGTGTTCTCTTTGTGTTCTATAGGGTGGGCAAAAAAATGGAGCGGGAAACGGGGGTCGAACCCGCGACATCAAGCTTGGGAAGCTTGCACTCTACCAACTGAGTTATGCCCGCATTTCAGCAGCTAAATATAACAGGGCGTATTATATTTGTCAACCCCATTATTATATAATGATAACCGCATTTTCTATTTTAGCACAGGTCTCCCGGATCAACGGCAACCAGCCACCTCGAAATTATCCAGGCAGCCCAGCGTTAAAATCATTAATTAGCTTCTGGGACAGCTGATCATGAATCTTTTTAATGTTTTTTTCTGTCAAAGTTTTTGAAGCAGAGCGGTAGACGATCCTGAATGACAGAGATTTTTTATCTTCACCAATACTCCGGCCTTCAAATACATCAAAAAGGAAATAATCTTCAATCAATGCCTGCTGTTGGGCAAAAGCTGAAATGGCATCCATCATGGCGCCAACCTCAACACGCTTTGACACAATAAAGGTCATGTCCCTGGAAATTGAAGGGAATTTAGGCAGCCCAACTGCCTGAATAGCCTGGGGAAGCGATTTTTCAAGACTGTTCATATCTATATCAAAAAGATATGCATCCTGTCTCAAACCAAAGGCCGCTCCCACATCTGAAGCTATTTTTCCAAGCGTACCAAGGATCAGACCGTCTCTCATCACCCTGGCACCATACCCCGACTGAAAATAGGGACAGCTATCAGCATCGATTTTTTCATAAAGCACACCGGAAATCTGAAGCGAATCCATCAATCCCTGTACAACACCCTTAAGATCGAAGAAATCCACAGCTTCCTTTTTGGAATACCAGGTCTGATCCCACCGGTATCCGGTGATCAGCCCTCCGATCACTTCTACTTCTTCGGGCTGTTCGCCCGGACCTTTGTCATAGAAAATTTTGCCGATTTCAAACAATTGAAGGGTGTCCACCTGTTTGGCCGTATTCCTGGCCATGGCTTCCAGCAGTCCCGGCACGATGGATGTCCTGAGTACTGCCATCTGGTCTGAAATAGGATTTAAAATCTCAACCATCCGGGTTCTTTTGTCCGACTCGTCAATGCCCATACGTTCACAGGCATCCTTGCGGATAAAGTTGTAATTAATGGCCTCACAAAATCCAAATCCGGTCATGGCCCGACGAATTTTGCCGCGCAACACAAGACGCGCGGCAAGGGGCTGACCTTTGGCTGTCACCAAAGGATAACTGGTTTCAATTTTATTATATCCCCACAACCGCGCCACTTCTTCGGAAAGATCCTCGGGTCGTGCCACATCAACCCTGAAAGAGGGGACATGCACCTGCAGGCAGCCATCTTCCTTTTTCTCAACGCCAAATTCCACGGACGCCAGAATCTGTGCCATCTGATCTGCGGAAAACGAAGTCCCTAAGCGTACGTTCAGCGCCTCAGGGTTCAAATCAATGATCACAGCTTGAGCATTGACGGGATTCTCATCAATAATTTCCCTGGCAATGGTCGCCGAACAGAACTGAGCCATTAATGAAACGGCTCTCTTCAAGGCGAACATAGTGCCTTGAGGATCTACGCCGCGCTCAAATCTGTGGGAGGCATCCGAACCGATTCCCGTGCGCTTGGCGGTTCGCCGGATGGACACAGGATTAAAATAGGCACTTTCCACCAACACCCGGGTGGTGGTATCCGTAATTTCGGAATTCTCACCGCCCATGACACCGGCAATACCCACAGGTTTATCTCCGTCACAGATCATGAGCATTTCAGGGTCAAGTTTGTGGGTTTTCGAATCAAGCGTTGTAAACTCAAGCGGCGCATCGCCTGGTTTCCCGGCTGTTCTTACAATAATTTTGCTTTGGGCAATATTATCATAATCAAAGGCATGCAAGGGTTGTCCGGTTTCCATCATGACAAAATTGGTGATATCCACCACATTGTTGATAGAAGAGAGCCCAACGGCTTCAAGGCGCTGTTTTAACCAAAGCGGCGACGGTCCGACCTTGACGTCAAACAGCATACCTGCAGTATATCTTGGACACAGCTCCGGATCCTCAATCTCAACAGAAACAAAATCGTGAATATTCCGGGAATCCATCAGGGCTTCCGAAAACGTCACGTCCGGCAGGGTTACCTTATTTCGGGGCTCTGTAAACGCCCCTATTTCCCGGGCCACCCCGATAATACTCAGACAGTCCGGCCGATTGGGGGTCAGATCAATCTCAAAAACAGCATCAGCCAGTTTCAAGGCTAATTCAAGGGGGGTTCCGGCAACAAACTCGCCCTCAAGATCCATGATACCGGATGCGTCATCCGCAAGCATCAGCTCAGCAGCCGAACACAGCATACCGTGCGACGGTTCACCCCGCAGCTTGCTTTTCTTTATTTTGAAATCACCGGGCAGCACGGCCCCAGGCAGAGCACAGGCAACATACATGCCTTCTCTGACATTGGGCGCACCGCAGACAATGGGAGAAAGCTCTCCTGTTCCAATATCGACGCCGCAACAGGTAAGCGTCTCAGCATTGGGATGCTGATTTGCCTGTACAACCTGGCCGACAACCACATTGTCCAGGTAACCATAAAGACTTTCCACCCCATCCACTTCAAGACCGGCCATGGTAAGCCTCTCGGATATTTCCTGGGGATCAAGATCAATGGGAATATATTCACGCAACCAGCTTAAACTGACTTTCATAATTAGAACTGCCCTAGAAAACGCATATCGTTTTCGAAATATTTTCTGATATCATCAATTCCGTACTTGAGCATGGCAACCCGTTCCATGCCAAGGCCAAAGGCAAACCCCGTATACGTTTGGGTATCATAACCGACGTTTTCAAACACAGCCGGGTGGACCATACCGGCCCCCAGAATTTCAATCCAGCCGGTCTTCGAACAGACCCGGCAGCCTTTGCCCTTGCACATGACACATCTGATATCTACTTCAGCACTGGGTTCGGTAAAAGGAAAAAAACTGGGCCTGAACCGCAACGAAGTATCCTTATCAAAAAACTGCTGAACAAAAGTGGTCAGCACCCCTTTGAGGTCGCCAAAAGAGATGTTTTTGTCCACCATCAGGCCTTCAACCTGATGAAACATAGGGGTATGGGTCAGATCCGAGTCACAGCGGAACACCTTGCCCGGAGAAATAATGCGCACAGGCGGGTCGTTTTTTTCCATCACCCGGGGCTGGGAACCTGACGTATGGGTTCTCAAAACGATATTTTCAGACACATAAAAGGTATCCTGCATGTCCCTGGCCGGATGATACTGAGGAATGTTCAGTGCCTCGAAGTTATAATAATCGGTTTCAACTTCCGGACCTTCGGCAATGTCAAACCCCAGGCGCAGAAAAATACCGCAGATCTCTTCTATCACCTGGGTGATGGGGTGCAGGGCACCTTTTTTCACCATACGTCCGGGCAAGGTAACATCAATACCTTCAGCATCACCTGCCGCACCGGCTTCCAGATCAGACTGGGCATGTTTTAACGCTTTTTCAAGCTTTACCTTGAGCAGATTACCATTTTTCCCTGCAGCAGGGCGTTCATCCACCGGAAGGGATGGAATATTGCGCAAAAAAGCTGTGAGCACCCCCTTGCGACCCAGAAAGTGGATGGAAACAGACTCAAGGGCTTCCTTTGAATCCGCCGCACGGATTTGTTCCAGGGCCTGTTTTTCAATGTCTTGGAGATTGTTTTGCAAGGTTCCCCCGAAAATACGCTTTTAGTTCAATTTGGCAGACGCCTGGGAAGCCAGCTGGGAGAATCCCGCGGGATCGGATACAGCCAGATCAGCCAGAACTTTTCTGTCCAGCTCACTGCCCGTAAGTTTTAGTCCGTTCATGAACCGGGAATAGGACAATTCATTCATGCGTGCACCGGCATTAATACGTACAATCCATAATTTCCGAAAGTCTCTTTTTCTTGCCCGACGGTCTCTATAGGCGTACATTAATGCTTTATCCACTGAATCGGCAGCAGTTCTGTAAAGCTTGCCTCTTCCACCCCTGAAACCCTTTGCCAGCTTAAGCACCTTGTTGCGGCGTCTTCTTGCTTTGAATCCTCTTTTAACTCTCATTTTTTACACTCCTTTATGTACCATCAGCCAACCGGTACATTGGCCGGCTTCCATATCAATATTAAAAACGCTGCAAAGCCTCACTAACCGTAAGGCAGCATCCGGCGAACTTCTTTCATATCAGAACCGGCAACAATCTGGGGCTTGCGAAGACTTCTTTTCCGCTTAGTGGTTTTCTTGGTCAGAATATGACTGGCATGGGATTTGCGGAACTTGTATTTACCTGACCCGGTTTTTTCAAACCGTTTGGCAGCCGCACGGCATGTCTTAATTTTTGGCATTACTAAATCTCCTCTAAATCTCCTGAAGGCTCGAACTATTATAAAAACTAAAGGCGGTATATACATGATATACCACCACACGTAAATATCCCTTGGCACCGAAAAGCCGATACAAAAAGACGAAAAACAGATAACCGATGATTATTTAGGGCCAAGCAGCATGGTAATGACCCGCCCTTCAAACTTGGCAGACTGCTCCACCTGGGCAAAGTCTTTGCTCATTTCCACTATTTTTTCCAAAATGATGTTGGCCTGCTCCTTGAGCATAAACTCACGACCTCTGAAAACCAGGGTTATTTTTACCTTATCGCCATTGGAAATAAATTTCTCCATGTGCCGGGCCTTGGTTTCAAGGTCATGATCGTCTGTTTTAGGACGGACCTTGATCTCCTTGATCTGAACACTTTTCTGCTTCCTTTTGGCTTCCTGTTTTTTCTTAGTCAGCTCGTACTTATATTTTCCATGATCCATTATTTTGCAGACAGGAGGCCTGGCCTCCGGCGACACTTCAACCAGATCCAAAGCATCGCTTTCAGCAATACGCAACGCCTCAGCAATAGGCAGAACACCTATCTGTCCGCCATCAGAACCGATAACCCGTACCTCAGTAGCTCTGATCCCCTTATTCACTCTTGTCTGATCCTGCTTAACTCGCTTAGTAGATATTTTAACCTCCCGCCGCAGCAAAAAATTTTAATCATGTCAATATGACAAGCATAACCTTTGGATTATATATACACTATGCATACAAATCAAGATTTATTTATTTTATTTCTGAATTACACCCCTGTTTATTCCCGGAATCACGACCTTGATCAAGCGTATATGACTCCAGCAGACTGTCCTTCCAGTATAAGTTAGCCTCTTTATTAAAAAAATCATGAAAAAGATCAAGACTTTTTTTACGCAGCACATGGGGAACGACCGTAATCTGCGCATCTCTATATAAGGGTGCCAGATGCCGCCTGTCCAGACCGGTCCCCCCACCCATCACATCTTCATAGGCAAATACAACAGTCCGGATGCCGGCCAGAATGATTGCCGCAAAGCACATCAAACAGGGCTCCATGGTACAGAACAGCACAGCCCGTTCCGGGATAAACCGCACATCCGAAGATTCAAGGGCCTTAAACGCACGTATTTCTGCGTGGTCAATTTCACTGAAAAAAGATAGATCCCCCGATGTGCCGGCCCTGGTACCCGAGGCAATCACCCGATCATCTTGAACAATCACGCACCCCACAGGAAACTGCCCCTGATCAAAGGCTTTACGAGCTTGTTCAAGGGCCTGCTCCATAAAAATCGCGTAATCCAAAAACACCCCTTTCTTGATTTTTTTAATAAATGCTGTATTTAATTTTATTTTTATTTTATTTCAATACTATTTTGATGAATACAACAATACCCCAAATAAAACAAAATCCCAGTATCCGGGAAATTTTCCAGCAACGGGAGCACAATTTCCTGTCAAGATACGGCACCCCAAGTACCAGCGCTGAACGCAGACACCCAGATGTTGCCCCCGGTAACATCAGAACACCCTTTCAGTTAGACCGGGACCGAATTGTATACTCCAATGCCTTCAGGCGTTTGAAATACAAAACCCAAGTTTTTTTATCGCCTTTAGGAGACCATTACCGGACCCGGCTCACCCATACCCTTGAGGTTTCTGAAACGGCAAGGAATATTGCCCGAGCCATGCGCCTGAACGAGGACCTTGCAGAAGCCGTTGCCCTTGGACATGATTTAGGACATACACCCTTTGGACACGCCGGAGAAACCGCCCTAATTGAGGTATACACCTCCCGTTTTACCCATTCCGACCAGAGCTTAAGAGTGGTGGATGTATTGGAAAACAGAGGGAAAGGCCTCAACCTTACCAAGCAGGTCAGAGACGGCATTCTGAAACACTCCAAGGGATTCGGCAATATTATTCCGGCCACGCCAGGAGAAACCGCGTCTACCATTGAAGGACGAGTTGTACGCGTGGCAGACATCATTGCCTATCTGAACCATGATCTTGATGATGCGCTCCGGGGCAAGGTGATCTCCAAGGACGAGGTGCCTGACATCTGCATCCGAAAGCTTGGCACAACCCACGCTGCCCGCGCGTCCACAATGATGGAGCAGCTGGTTTACAACAGCGGCCCCCAAAATGGAGAATTTATTTTAAACATGGGTAAGGAGACCATGGAAGCCATGACAATCCTAAGAAAATTTCTCTTTGAAAAAGTGTACCGATCACCGGCGGTGCATGGAGAATTCGTAAAGGCAAAAAAAGTAATTATCGGTCTTTACACATATTTTATGGAAAACCCCGACGAGATGCAAAAAGAGCTGGAAAAAATGGAAATGGCCCCATGGGATTCAGCAAAAAACACACTGAACCGATCTGTGTGTGATGTCATTGCCTCCATGACCGACCGGTACGCACTTAAATTGTATGCGCGTCTGTTTTTTCCCAACCCACTAGTTTAAAAGATACTCATCAAGGACCCCAATGACAGTGATGACGGATATCCCGGAACATTTTTCACCCCTGGCCCAGCTTTACCATGATATGGATAACGCATGGAACCAGGTTGCGCAACAATATGGATTTCAATGCAAGGGCTGTGAAGACAACTGCTGCCTCTCTCTTTTTTTTCATCATACCCACGCAGAAGCATCTTTTCTGCAGTTTGGATTACAGACATTGTCCTCCAAGGACCAAAAGCATGTGTTAACGCTTAGCCGGGACTACTGCCGCCAAAACGTTTCTGACACTGCGGAAAAACACAATCCGGCCGCATCCCAAAAAATCCCCTGCCCACTGCTCAAAACCGGCAGGTGCACTCTTTACCACTTTAGACCAATGATCTGCCGGTTGCACGGACTGCCCCATGAGCTTCACAAACCCGGATTTAATGTCATAAAAGGACCAGGTTGTGATGCCGGAAAATTTGACCGCCGTACATATATTCCTTTTGACCGGACCCCGTTTTATAAACAGATGGCTGTTATAGAAATGAATTTCAGGCAGTTGACAGGTAAAACCGGAAAAATTAAAAAAACCATTGCTCAGATTCTTCTGAACTATAAGCCAATTTATTTGGAGAAAATTTAATGTCAAGCGGTTTATATATCACCGCCACCCAGGCGGGCGCGGGCAAATCAGCCATTGCACTAGGCGTAATGGAAATGCTTTTTCGAAAACTCGAGCATATAGGCTTTTTCAGGCCCATCATCACCAAGGATCCCGAAGATGCCTGGGATCTGGATATTGAACTGATGTCCAGTCAGTACAACCTTGACCGGCCTTATGCCACCATGTACGGCGTCACCCAGAATGAGGCCAACCAGCTTTTAAGCCATGGCAAAAAAGATGAGTTGCTTGAAAAAATTATCGAAAAATACAATGATGCCAGGGAAAAATGCCGCTTTATCCTTTGCGAAGGAACAGATTTTGTATCTTCCACCACCGGTGTGGAGTTCGACATCAATGCGACGATTATCCAGAATCTGAACTGTCCTGTACTCCTGGTGGCTGATGCCCACAACAAATCCATGGAAGAGGCTGCCACGCTTACCAGTATGACCTTAGACTCCCTGGGAAGCAAGGGGTGTCATATCCTGGGCACCATCATCAATCGAGTGAGGCCCGCCGACCTGTCCGGTATCATTGATTATTTCAAAAAAACCGGACTATTCCCTGATCAGCTGATATATGCCGTGCCCGAGGAAGAAGCGCTGGCCAACCCGACCATTGCGGAAGTTGCAAGTGCTCTGGGCGCAAAAGTACTTATTGGAAGCAACCAGCTCTATCGGCATGCACGCGGGTTTACCGTTGCTGCCATGCAGTTGCCAAACCTGTTAAGCAGAATTGACCACGGCACCTTGATCATCACCCCCGGAGACCGGGCCGATGTAATTGTGGGGTGCATGGCAGCCCAGTCTTCGGATTCCATCGCAAATATTTCCGGCATCATTTTAACCGGCGGTCTTGTACCTGAAGGTCCGGTATGGGAGCTTATAAAAGGCCTTCCCGATGCCGTACCCGTAATCAGCGTCACCGAAAACACGTTCCCTACCGCCCTGGCCGTGGAAAAAATCAAGGGTTCGATCTCCCCGTATGATGACAGAAAAATCACCCGGGCTCTGGCACTATTTGAACAGCATGTGGACATTGAGCGGATGATGGATAAAGTCATCACCGCAGACGCCACCATCATGACACCGAAAATGTTCGAATACGAACTTATCCGTAAAGCCCGGATGTTCAAAAAACGGATTGTTCTGCCCGAAGGAAATGAAGACCGCATATTGCGCGCCGTGGAAACCATTCTGCGACGCGGAATTGCTGACATTACCCTTCTTGGAGATGAAAAAAAGATCCGTCACAAAATCAGGACGCTTGGCCTGCGTATGGAAGGATTTGAAATCATCAATCCCGGAAAATCCAAACTGCTCAAGACTTATGCCGAGGTCTATTGCGAATTAAGAAAGCACAAGGGCATGACCATTGAAAATGCCCGGGACCGGGTGGCGGACGTCAACTATTTCGGCACCATGATGGTACACATGGGTGATGTGGACGGCATGGTATCTGGCGCTGTCCACAGTACCGCCGCCACCATTATTCCCTCATTTGAAATCATCAAAGCCAAAACCCCCCAGACCCCGGTATCCGGACTGTTTTTCATGTGCCTGCCACACAAAGTCCTAGCTTACGGGGACTGTGCCATCAATCCGGACCCCAATGCTGAACAGCTTGCAGAAATTGCCATTACTTCCGCAGAAACGGTGAAAATGTTCGACATTGAACCAAGAATCGCAATGCTCTCATATTCCACGGGGACCTCAGGCAAAGGCAAGGATGTTGACAAGGTCCGGGAAGCCACCAGGATCGTACAGCAAAAGCGCCCGGATCTGCTCATCGAAGGTCCCATCCAGTATGATGCGGCCATAGAACCCGATGTCGCAAAAACTAAAATGCCGGACTCGCCTGTGGCCGGCAGGGCAACTGTTTTTATTTTTCCGGATCTCAACACAGGAAACAATACATACAAGGCGGTTCAACGCTCATCAGGCGCCGTGGCCATTGGCCCGACCCTGCAGGGTTTAAACAAGCCGGTAAACGACCTGAGCCGGGGATGTCTCGTAACCGACATTATCAACACAGTGGCAATCACAGCCATCCAGGCCGCGGAGCAGGATATGAAACGTTAGGGTCAGTGGGCGTGGAGCTGGTTTTCGTATACCGCCTTATACCGCTCTTTTGTATAATACATGAATTCCTGAAGAACAGATGAAAAGTATTTATCCTTATGCCAGATCGTATAAAATGAACGGGAAAATTTAAAATCCTTTATTCTGAGACGAAACAACTGTCCGGACAAAAGCTCATTCATTACCGAAATTCTGGACAAACAGCTTAACGCCCCCTTGTTTCTGAGTACCGATTTCACAGCTTCCGTATGACCTACTTCCAGGAAAGGCTTAAACCGTTTTTTATACTTTTCCATATGATAGAGGAAAACCTCGCGGGTTCCGGACCCCTCCTCCCGAAAAATCCAACGCTTAGATAAAAGCTCGTCCATGCAGTAATCTTCGTTGCGAACAAGATCCGGGTCACCCGTCACCACATAGAGTTCATCTAGGCCAAGCACCTCCCGCTCGATTTCAGTGCTGTTGTAGTCTGCTTCAACAAACCCTATATCCACGTCACCGTCTTCAATAAGCTTGCCGATCTCTATGGTATTGCCGGTTATCTTTTCTATACGAACCCCTTCATACAACTCGGCAAATTCATAAATAATCTGGGGCAGGATATAATTTGCAATTGATGAACTGGCACCCACCTTGATATCTCCCACCAGAGACTGGTCCCGAAACATGGACTCGCTTTCACGCAGGCCAAAAACAAGGGGATCCACCATCCTGAAAAAATAGCGCCCGTTTTCATTGACCACCAGCCGTTTGTGGATGCGGTCGAACAATAGTTTCCCCAAGGTCTCTTCAAGGGTTTTTATGGCCATGGATACTGCGGACTGGGTCAGGCCGAAATCCTTGGCCACCTGACTTAAATGGGGTGTTTTCACAAGCGCAAGAAATAGTTCAAGTTGCCTTAATGTCAACAGTATACCTCCATATAAATAATTAAACGATACCCCGGGGCATTGGCGGCACCCGAGCCCCGCCCAGGACAAACCCTCCGTCTATACGCAGGGTCGCACCGGTCATATAGGGGGCATCCCTGATAATAAAATTGACTGCTTTGACAACATCGGAAACTCGGCCGGTCCGACCTGCCAGGGTCTGATCGATCAAAGACTGTTTTTCCGCATCCGTGAGCACTTCCCGCCACCCGCGGGTCCCCTGGGCATGGCGGGTTTCAAATATACCCAGCATTAATTCGTTCACCCGCACTGACGGCGCCCCCATCCTGGCCCATGTTTCGGTGAGTACACCAATCCCCCGGTTGGCGGCGGAATAGCCCTCGTTGAAAACCAGGGCGGCAGGACCCGATCTTCCGGTGATGGCCGCCACGGAAGAAATATTAATGACAACCGCTTCATCGCCGGCCTTCAGCAAAGGAAACACTGCTTCAAAAATCCAGCGTTTGGCTTTAAGCGTTGTTTCAATCTCCAAATCCCACTGATCTTCAACATATGCGCCGTGAACCGTAGGCCATCCGCCGCGTTCAATGTTATTCACCAGAATGTCCAGGCGTCCATACCGATCTTTTATAAACTTTGCCAGACCGTCAAGTTCATCAGTTTTACGCAAATCTGCATTTATTATATTATGCTGGGCACCTGTCTTTCCAAACGCTGCCTCCATATCACAAAAGGCATCCGGCCAGTCATGGCGGGTAAGGATAAGG
>NZ_DDYV01000148.1:0-6501 GCF_002348205.1 Desulfobacter sp. UBA2225
TGTATTTTTTTATGGCCCCGATCTTACCGGCTTCAATCTGCTGGGAAATGGAAAGCCCCCTGGCAAAGGCGCCGGTACCCGACCCTTTGGCATTGCAGTAAATACACCCTGACCTGGACAGGGTTCCGTCCCGGTTGGGACAAGTCAGCCCGGCATCCACGGAAATTTTCTGCACCCGCTCACCAAACAGGTTGCGAAGATAAGCATTATAATCCGAGTACCGTTTCATTCGGTCAGCATCTGCCAAAGTCTTCCTCCATATCATCCGTTCTCATTCATCCGTTCACCCTTTAAGGCAACACCTTAACCATACAGATTACGGATGAATTTGCCAAGGTGAAGATAAGCCTGTTGACCAATAGCGAGTAACCATTATATTTAGTCCCTGTAAAAAACAGTTAAGGATGTTATGAACACTTTCAAAAACAGATATGATGTCATTGTGGTGGGTGCAGGACATGCCGGGTGCGAAGCCGCTCTGGCTGCGGCCCGCATGGGCTGCAGCACCCTTTTGCTCACCATTGACATGGACAAAATTGCAGCCATGCCCTGCAGTCCCTCCATCGGTGGAACGGCCAAGGGACAGCTGGTCAAGGAAATTGATGCCCTGGGCGGCTGGATGGCAAAGGTATCGGACTCTTCGGCGATCCAGTACAGGACCCTGAACACCCGTAAAGGACCGGCGGTCCAGTCCACCCGGACCCAGAATGACAAGAACATGTATTCGCGAAACATGAAGCATGTTCTGGAAACGGCTAAAAACCTGGATCTCAAGCAGACCATGGTGGAATCTTTGATCATTGAACACGATGAAATCAAAGGCATTGCCGAAAATACCGGATTTGAATATTTTGCGCCCTGTGTGGTCATTACCACAGGCACCTTTTTACGGGGCACCGTCCATATCGGGGCCTCCAAAATCCAGGCCGGACGTGCCGGAGAATTTGCCTCCACCGGTCTGGCCCTGAGCCTTGAATCCATGGGACTTGAGATGGGGAGGATGAAAACCGGCACCCCGCCGCGCCTCCATGCCGATTCCATTGATTTTTCAAAATTCAATGTCCACGGATCAGACCAAGAGATCAAACCCTTTTCCTTTTCCACCACCAAGGTGACAACGCCCATGCTGCCAAGCTTCATGGGTCAGACCAACCCGGGTACCCATACCATCATCCGCAACAATCTGAAGTATTCAGCCCTGTACGGCGGACATATCAAGGGCCGGTCCGCCAGGTACTGCCCATCCTTTGAAGACAAGGTGGTAAAATTTCCGGAGCGGGACTCCCACCATGTGATCCTGGAATATGAAGGCATAGGCTCCAAGGAAATTTATGCTTCGGGACTGGGCAACAGTCTGCCCCTTGAGATCCAGTACCAGGTCGTGCGTTCGGTAAAAGGCCTTGAGCAGGCACAGATCATGCGCCCGGCCTATGCCATTGAATACGATTATGTATCGCCTCTGGAACTGACGCCCGCCCTTGAAACCAAAAAGATCAAGGGGCTGTTCCTGGCCGGACAGATCAACGGCACATCCGGCTATGAGGAGGCCGGGGCCCAGGGGCTGTGGGCCGGGGCCAATGCTGCGGCAAAAATACTTGGCCGTCCGCCTTTTATTCTGGATCGGTCCCAGGCCTATATTGGGGTCATGGTGGATGACCTTGTCACCCGCGGCACCAAAGAGCCCTACCGCATGTTCACATCCAGGGCCGAATACCGGCTGCTGCTCAGGGAAGACAATGCCGATCTGCGTTTGGCCCGGATCGGTTATGAATACGGACTGACAGAGAAAGGGCGCCTGGATGAGGTTTCCCGGATTAAGGAGGATACCGCAAAAGAGCTTGAACGGGTGAGCCGGACCGTGGTCAAACCCAGTGATAAAACCAATGCCTTTCTTGCCGAACACAACTCCAATCCCATTGACACAGGTGTCCCGTTAACCCAGTTGCTTAAACGTGCGGAGCTCAGTTACAATCTTTTAAAGCAGATTGCCCCCGCTCCCGAACCTGTCCAGGACCGCGCGGTCCGGCAGGTGGAAATTGAAATCAAATATGAAGGGTATATCCGGCGCCAGTATAATGAAATTAAAAAGTTTGAGGATCTGGAACGGATAAAAATTCCGCCTGAATTTTCCTTTGATGCGGCCCACGGCCTGTCCAATGAGATCAGGGAGAAACTCAACCGGATCTGCCCGACATCTCTGGGCCAGGCATCCCGCATTGACGGAATGACCCCGGCGGCTATCTCCGTTCTGATGGTTGCCATCAGCGCATTCAGGCAAAGCCGATCCCTTTGATACAAAGGAAGGTCTTTCCTCCTCTTGACTTCGATGGCTTGCGCCTTATTTTTATTACACATTTGTACTAATGAAACAACCATACAGCCAAAGGCAAAGGAATCAGATATAACATGGCGCAAGATTACTATAAAACACTTGGGGTAGATAAAACGGCGACAGCCGCCGACATAAAAAAGGCTTACAGAAAACTTGCCCTCAAATACCATCCGGATAAAACCAAAGGGGACAAGGATCTGGAAGATAAGTTCAAAGCCACTTCCGAAGCCTACGCGGTTCTCAGCGACCCTGAAAAAAGAAAACAGTATGACACTTACGGATCTGCCGACTTCCAGCAAAGGTTTTCCCAGGAGGATATTTTCAGAAACTTTGATCTGGGCGATATTCTCAAGGAGTTTGGTTTTGGCGGAGGCGGCGGATTCAACCGGTCCGGCGGTTTTTCCTCTGGATTTAGACAGGGCGGGGCAAAGACTTCATTTTCGGGCATGGGGGGGAATCCCTTTTTCCAGAACGCGGCGGGGCCTGGAGCGGGTTATGGTCGCAAATCCCCGACCCGGGGCAAAGATCTGGAATATGAAATCCCATTAACCCTGGACGAACTGATCAATGGTGCCGGCAAAACCATCACCATCTCCCAGAACGGGGAGGCCAAAGCCATTGAGGTAAAAATTCCCAAAGGCCTGACCCAGGGCAAAAAAATCAGACTGGCCGGCAAAGGCGAATCAGGCGCACACGGCGGTCCCGCCGGCAACCTTTACATCAAGTCCAGCCCTGCCCTGCCCCAGGGGATTACCCTGGAGGGAAACGACCTCCTGATGACAAAGGATGTCCGGCTCACCCAAGCCCTTTTAGGAGATAAGATTGAGGTGAACACCCCTTCAGGCAAAACCATAAATCTGACATTGCCGCCGGGGACCGGATACAAGGCAAAAATGCGTTTACCGGGCATGGGAATTCCCCATATGAAAGGAAATGGTTGCGGAGATCTCTATGTTGTGATTAATATAGAAATGCCGAAGATTTTAAACTCCAAACAACAAAAGCTAATCAAAGAACTAAAGGAAACAGGTTTATAATTTAACATGCCCGAATTAATCCCCTTGATTTCGCAACAGGAAATCAATGAAAAAACCCGGGAAATCGGACAAAAAATAACCCAAGACTATAAAGGTCTTGATCTCGTGGTTGTAGGGGTACTCAAGGGGTCTTTTATTTTTCTGGCCGATCTTGTCCGGCAGATCTCCATTGATCATGAAATTGATCTGGTGGGGGCATCATCTTACGAAGGCACATCATCTACCGGGCAGATCGTGTTTACAAAGCAGCCGGACCTTGAACTAAAAGGACGAGATGTACTGCTGGTGGAAGATATCGTGGATACAGGCCAAACCCTTGCCAAGATGATCGAATTCATGCAGCGGTTAAATCCCCGGTCCATAAAAATATGTGCGCTGATTGATAAAAGCGAACGACGGGAAGCCCAAATCAATGTGGATTATGCATGTTTCCGCCTTGATGAGGGATTTATCGTGGGCTATGGGCTGGACTACAATGAAAAATACAGAAACCTGCCGGCAATCTTTGATTTAAAATTATAAAGTTAATTATTCAAATTAAGGGGATGCCCAATGATAATTACCTGCGAAGCGTGCTCAACCCGATTTGTCCTTGATGACGCCCTGATTAAGCCTGAGGGTTCAAAGGTTAAATGCAGTAAGTGTCGGCATGTTTTTACAGCCTTCCCACTGGACGGTCCGGAAATTAAGATCCCCCCCGACCTGCCGAAACCTCAAGAAAACGATATTTCCGGTGATGAACCCGAGATCCAAGACGATTTCAATATCGACAGCGATTCATACGGCCAGGACGCTGACCTGGAAGATGCGGATATTGATTTCTCAGAAATTGAATTCGATGAGGCGAAATTTGAACAGAATCCGCCAGAGCGACAGACAGACACGGAATCAGTGGATTTTCAGTATCAGGATATTGAAGGTTCGGCAAAGGACTTTGACGAAGACGGCCTTGATTTCGAAACCGCTGATTTTGAGATAGATGAACCGGAACTGGATTTTCAGGATAATGCTCTTAAACTGGACGCCCAGGATTTTGAATTTGAAAAAATTAAACATGGAAGTGCTTCTGGGCCAATATCAGTATCCTCAAATTCAGATATGGCTGATATTGAAATCAGTTTTGCCCAGGATGACGACACAGTCGAAGATCTTGAGCTGGAAGAGTTGTCCTTGGACACGGATGATCCAGTCGCAGAGAAGTCCTCCATTGATGATCTTGAACTGGATGATCTTGAACTGGATGACCTTGAACTGGATACGGAAAAGGATGAAGCGCAGAAACTTGAATTTGACGACGACAACCGGAATTTATCCCCCGACCCGGAAGAGACGCTGATTGACCTCCCAATCCAACAGCAGGAAGAAGTAATTGAAGAGCAAGCGGATATAGAATATGAGAGTTCACTTTCAAATGACGTTGACCTTGAATCGGATGACAGTGAAGAACCCGATGATCAGGAAGCGGACGAGGAGATTGAACAGACCGCCGCAGAGCAGGACAAATTTGCAGAATATGACAAGGTGCTGGAACAGGATACCGAACCGCAAGACGCCAGTATAACTATTCCGGACCCTGAAGTGGAAGAGAGTACATATCCGTCTGAAAACCTGCTGGCCCCCACAGATGACGAAATCAATACCACGATAGGGACATCAATGGGCCAGGAGGCCTTTATCACGACGCTGTCCGAACAAAGTGTCCGCCAGAAACGAAGCGCAAAGGAGAAAAAAGGGCTAAGCTTGCTGGTTAAGATTCTGCTGGTGCTGGTACTGCTGATTCTGGCTGCCTATGTGGCAATCATCCGCCTTGGTGTAACCATTCCGGTGGTGTCCGACATTCAGATTCCCTTTATCACTGAATGGCTTGCTCCCAATCCCAAACAGGCACCCCAGCCGCCACTTGACCCCATACCGGACGAACCCAGTATCAATGGCCGTTTTGTTTCCAATAAAAGCGCAGGCGACCTGTTCGTTGTCACAGGCAGGATTAAAAACCCGTCCAATGTTGCTGTCAGCTACATCCAGGTCAAAGGAACCCTGATGACAAAGGACAACACCAAAGCAAAAACGCTGATAGCTTATTGCGGAAATATAATTCCCGAAGAGACTCTTATGTCCGGCAATATCTCGGACATAACCAAACAGATGGACGTAAGACAGGGAAATCAAAACACCAATGTCAATATCAAGCCTGGCGCTTCGGTTATGTTTATGCTGGTTTTTTCCAATTTGCCCGAGGATCTGTCCAACTTCACCGTGGCAGTACAGGGATTTGAACCCGCTCAAGAATAAATCAGCCACACATGAATCATGTATTAAAGGGAAATTATTAAAATAAATTAAAATTTGATTTGACATAAACCATGACATTATGCTATTAAGTCCTGGTTTTTTGTGGCGACGTAGCTCAGATGGTCAGAGCATGCGNNCAGTGTCCGGGGTTCAATTCCCTGCGTCGCTACCAGACTCTACAATGGCCCCTGTCCTCAGGGGCTTTTTTGATTTTATGCCCTATGGTTTCAGTGCTAAGGCAAGTTGACGAATATCCTCCGGCGTTGTCCGGCAACATCCCCCGATGAGCCTGGCCCCGTGTTTTGCCCATTGGAGCGCCATTTCACCAAATGAGGGCAGATCCGGCTTCGGGGTCCACGCATTGGTCAAACTATTATACACTCTGCCTTTATTGGGGTACACCACCACGGGTTTGTCGGTCATCGACCGGATCTCTCTGACAAGGGATGCCACATGAAGGGGATCTGTACAGTTGATCCCTATGGCAGCCACACAGGGTTTTCCATCCAGCCATTGGGCGCAATCCCGAACCGCCTCTCCGCTATTGATGTTCTGTCCGTCCCTTGCACTGAAGCTAAACCAGGCCGGGGGCGTATCCAGATCTTCCAGTAGCCGGACAAGGGCTCTGGCTTCGGCAAAACAAGGCAGGGTCTCGCAGGCCAGAAGATCGGGCCCGGCTGAAACCAGTGTTTTCAATCTCTCTTTGTGAAAATCAACCAGTTCATCTTCACTTATGCTGTACTTGCCGGTGTATTCTGACCTGTCCGCCAGAAAGGCTCCATAGGGCCCCACAGACGCAGCCACCAGGGGTTTAAGCCGGTTGACCCGGTTGACAGGATC
>NZ_DDYV01000169.1:0-19328 GCF_002348205.1 Desulfobacter sp. UBA2225
TTTTGAATAAAAAAAATTTTTTATTCATGTTACAAAAACATTCAAAAAGGGATTACGGTACAAAAATGAAATAAATATTAGCCCAAATATGTAATTAATTGGTTGTAAATAGATTATCTATCACAAAAATGGTTTTGCGCGGGAAAATAGATTTTTGTGAAGCTTTACTAAGAATGAGCAGAATGCCAACGAATATGGCCTTTGAGCAGGGAGCAAATCCGATAAACACAAAAATGAAACTTTTTGTCTTGGGTCTATTTTTTTCGCCAACAAATATGTGAGGAGATCTTCCCGATTTAAGAGAGACGGAAAGATCAACACTACAGCACTTTGCACCGAATTTTTGTTCGTGCTTTTACGGAAGTTATTAATTCAGAGATTTAACCAGACAGATCAATGAAGTGCGTTCCCAGTGTTGTTCACTATAAAAATCAAGACGATCTTGATCATCTTTTTCTGCGAGCAGGGAAATGCACTTGATCCCTTTGTTTCCAGCCCAGCGTTCAATGGCTGACAGCAAAAGAGTGGCAACCCCTTTCTTTCTGTATGCACGATCCACAATCAGATCATTCACTACGGCATTAATAGCTCCCTGGAGCATTGAAATCTGAGCCTGGGCTGTACACATTCCGACAATTGTGTCATTCACCCATGCGACCTTCACTGTTCTGTGCTTGCCGCAGCCGTCCAGCATCAGTCGCAGCCCCCGGGTCTGGACCTCGGAATTGAATTCAAAATCCTGTTCTATTGCAAACAGCTGGGCCAGCAGGGGCACCATCTGATCAATGTCCGCAGGGCGTGCGTCTTTAATGAAAATTTCCATATTCTAACTCCTTTTGATATTCTGTTCGAACCTCTTTTAATTTTGATGACATATATAAGCACCATAATCGAATCGGATTATTTCCAGTTGACTTTTTCAGGAAATTAATTCACTGTCTGAATCTATAGCATACAAGCGAGAGCATCTGAATACTTATAATTCTCACATCGCATAAAGGGGACTTACTGCTACTGCTGTAATATATATTCAGCTTTGCTGAAGCTTGCAGCAATAAAATATAAATAATTGATAGGGAGAGATTTGTTATGACATTAAGCGCAAGAAATCTTATCAAGGGTATTGTTAAGGAAGTTAAAAAAGGCCAGGTAATGGCCGAGGCCATCGTTGAGATTGCACCGGGCGTGGAGATTACGTCTGCCATTACAACCAACTCCGTAGAAAAATTGGGAATTGCAGCAGGAAAAGAAGTGACCGTTGTAATTAAAGCAACCAGCGTCATGTTAGATGCCTGATTACTATCATTTTTCTTAAAAAAAAATCCAGGGCCCGGGCTTTTTAAATCAATACTAAGCCCCGGGTCCTCCATTTCTGTCTTATCTGTCTTAAACAATTCCGCCTATTGCTTCCAAGCGTAAGCTTAAATTTCATCGTGTCGGCGATATGGTAAAAAGGGACTTTTGTCAGAATATCTTCTTGAACGCCGATGCCTTTATTGCCGCCACCACTATTGTGCTTTTCTCAATTCCCAGCTCACGTACCGATTCGGGAACGATCTGGGCAATCAGGTGTTCATTGCCACAGGCAAGCTCCACACGCACACGATTTCCGCTACTATATATATTCGTCACAATACATTGCAAAAGGTTTCTAGCGCTTGTTGCTTCAGGATGACGTTTAAAAAGAAGAATATCCCGTGAATCGAGTTCAAAGAGATTTTCTTCACGCTCTCCAGATTCAGTGAGAATAAGAGTAGTATCTCCCCACTTATAGCGAAACAGATCCTTGTAAGAGGAAGCGACACCCAGATGAATCAGGTTGACGTAACTTTCAAGACCACAATTCCACGATTTTTTTACCATTTCTTCAGTGGAGTTGTGCTGTTGAATACGGCCCTTTTCGATAACCAGAACCTCATCGGTCATCATCCGCATTTCCAGCACCGAATGACTGATAAAAATCATGGGGATACCGTAATTGTTGAAGACATTTTTCAAATACGGAATAATCTGAAATTTATGCCCCTCATCCAAAGCCGAAAGCGGCTCATCCATCAGGATGAACCGAGGATTTGACAGAACCGTCCTTGCCAGGGCAATCCGCTGCCGTTCCCCGCCTGACAGGGTGGAAACATCTCGTGATAAGAGCTGCGCAATACCGAGAACCTCAAAAAGGTCATCAGGATCAATCTGTCTATTTTCCGGGTTAACCCGTTTATACCCGTAGAAAAGATTTCTTTTCACGTTCATATGAGGGAAAAGATGGGCATGCTGAAACACAACACCGATGTTGCGCAGATCCGGCTTCAAATTAATTTTTTTCTTTGCATCAAAAAGAACCGTATCACCCAATCGAATATAACCGCTGTCCGGCAGATCCAGACCAGACAGCAGATGCATAATCGTTGATTTTCCGCTCCCTGACGGACCGAAAATCCCCGTCCTTGATGAGGAGAGGCTGAATGCAACATCAAGGGTAAAATCCTTGAAACTTTTTTTTAACTCAACATCCAACTGCACCGCTATCGTCTCCCAAACCTGCTGTTTATGCCCTCACTAACAAGCAGGATGGCAAAAGAAAGGCTGATGGAGACCAGACAAAGGGTCAGCGCCATCCGGTCGCCACCCGGAACAGAGGTATATTCATAGATTGCCAGGGGAATTGTCTGTGTCACCCCCGGGATATTGCCGGCAAGGATAACGGTTGCCCCGAACTCACCAAGATTTCTGGCAAACATCAACGACATCCCGGCAAAAATCGCCCGGCCGCTCAATGGCAGGACAATGGTAAAAAAACTGTCCCACCATCCCGCACCAAGGGTTCGTGACACGGAAACATAGGATTGGTCCACCGCCTCCATACCGATACGGATCGAACGGACCATCAGGGGGAACCCGACAACCGCCGAGGCAATGACCGCACCGGTAAGAGAGAAAACCACCTGGATACCCAACATGTTCAAAAATTTACCAATGATACCGTTGGACCCGAAGGAGAGCAGCAACAAATATCCGACCACAACCGGCGGCAAAACCAACGGCAGACTGATAATCCCTTCCACCACCGCTTTCCCTCTGGTTTTGCCGAAGGCAAGAAAATAACCGCAAGCAATACCAAAGGGGGTGGAAATCAAGGTCGCTGAACAGGCGACCTTCAGGGAAAGCACAATGGCAGACAGATCCTGGGAAGAAAGTGACAACATCGCAATCTCACTTGCCATAACCAATATCAGGGCAATGTAAAACCAAGCCGGACCATTTCCGGATGGGCCGCTTCAGAAACAATATAGTCATAAAAGAGCTTGGCATCGGCATTCCCGTCACTCTCCTTTGTCATTGCAACCGGATAGGTTACCTGATTATAAAACTCACGGGGCACTTCAAACAGAATCTTGGCACTGACGGCGAGCATCGCATCTGTTTTGTAAACAAACGCACCGTCGGTCTCTCCCCGATCGGCATAGATCAGCGCCTGGCGAACGTCTTTTGCCATGATCAGTTGTCCGTTCTTGAGCATTTCATCATATATCCCCTCTTTATCCATCGCCTGCTTTGCATACTGCCCGGCCGGCACGCTGCTGGGACTACCTATGGCAATACGCGTCAATTTCCGCAAATCGCCCATGGAATGGGCATCCGTACTTGACTTACCCACAAAAACCAACGCATTGTGGGCAAATATTTTTTCGGTATCTGTCTTAATCTTACCCTTTTCAATCAAATATGTCATCCACTTCGGGTTGGCAGAAATATAGATATCTGCAGGCGCCCCCTGCTCTATTTGCTTTGCCAAAGCGCCAGCTGACGCAAAATTTGGAACAATTTTGACATCCGGATGCTGCGCCTGAAACTTTACGATCAAATTATTGCACAAATTACTCAGACTTTTTGCCACTGAAACACGCACTTGGTCGGCGTGGGCCTGCGCAATAAACACCAGCACCACAAAAAGAACAAAAATGTTAATTCCGCATATCTTTTTCACATCAAATACTCCTTTTTTGTATCTATCGTTTTAAATGAAAGCAAAAACACACAATTTCATTACTTTTATGTGTTATTTTGGGTCGAACTGGGGTATCAATATCCCAGATCAGCACATGGCTACAATTAGCATCGACGCCAAAACAATGTCAAGCCATATTTTCAAGCTACTATTGCCGTTTTAAAAACACATAAAAAAAAGAATTTTTGCAGTGATACTGCAAAGATATAAAAAACACGGGTATTTTTTATTAATAATGGAACACTGTTTGCATTCTTTTTGTAGTTATTTAACCATTTAACCAATTAATTAATGGAGAAGTAAAATGTCAGAAGAAAACGTTCAGGCTTTTTTAGATAAAGGTGCAGATGACCGCAAATTCCGTGTAAAGTACGACAACTGTTTTTCAATCGAAAAATTTTGTTCCATGGCAAAGGAAGATGGTTTTGAATTTACTGTGGAAGACCTCCAAGCAGTATTGAAGGCGAATGGAGATTCTTTCGATTCGTATGGCAATCCGCCAAAGAAAGGAATTTGGGTATAATCGCCACGGGCTGACCCTGGTCCATCCACACCCGGATTCAGCCCACAACAAAACATGAAAGCAACCTGAATAACGAGTTTAGGCGTTCACGCAAAACATAAGAGAAACGGTGCTGTTTAAGGACAGCACCATTTTCATATTTCCCCTTGAAAAAAACAGGGTTAAAGGAAAAGATCGAACTAACAGGGGTTGGTAAATATAACCTTCTGGAAAAAATAATTCTGGAAAGAAATTTTTTTGGCTTCGGACGCGGAAACCATTGCTGAATTTGTGGATGTCAATAACCGACGGATTGAGGGTATAAATGAACCCAGACCATTATTCCGGGGATATCAAAGATGAAAAATTATCTGCGGTTATGAATAATTAGGATCAAATCAACGCGTTGATTTGATCCTAATTATTGTTTTGTTTACATCAGAGGCGTGTTGGGTATCAGTTCCCATATACCGCAGGGGCAGGCCCCTTTGCAAAATCCGCATCCAATGCATTTGGATTCATCGACCACGTATTCAAAACCGGTTTCCTTTTCCTTCCGGCTGATGGCCGCTTCTGGACAAACTGCCACGCAGATACCGCAATCCTTGCAATTTCCACAGGAGGCGCAGTCCTCACCGCACGATTCTATATTGTCGGCATCCTGTCGGGGGTTATAATAGGTCAGACTTACACGCTGGGTATCAATCATGGGGGCAAGACTTTCGATATCCGGCACCTGGCCCTTGAGGAGCTGATCAATGGCCGTGGCTGTCCGTCTGCCTGCCCCGATGGCATCGGTGATAAGTCCCGGACCTACAGCATCCCCAATGGCAAAAACCTTTTCATCCGAAGACCGACCAGTCTCATCCACCTTGACAAATCCTCTGGTAAGCTCAATCCCTTCCCCAAGAAAGGAGAGATCAGGCACATCTCCAATGGAAATTACCACTGTATCGGCCGGCAGAATTTCTCCACTCTGAAGTTCAACGCCTTTGGCATTAATCTCTTTGGTGAATAAGGGCCAGCGGAATTGAGCACCGCATTTTTCGGCATCCTCTCTTTCCTTGCCGAATGCAGCCGGTTTCTGGACATCAATAAGGGTTATATCAACAGCACCCAGTCGATGCGCTTCAGTGGCCACATCACAGCCCACATTACCGGCACCGATGACCACGATCTTTTTGCCTGGTTTTATCTTGTCCGCCTTGGCCTGCTCAAGGAAATCATTGGCAAAGAGAGCCCGCTCCACGCCCTTGATGGGAAGGGATCTGGGTTTTTTTGCACCAGCAGCCACCACAACATAGTCATGGCTGTTTTTTATCTCATTGAACTTTTCCGCATCAATTTTCTCTCCCAGTCTTATATCCTTTATATAAGACTTTATCCGGTCAAGTTCCGCATTCAGGGTATCGGCAGGAATTCGGGATTCCGGAATTACAGCAGAAATTTTTCCGCCAATGGTCTTACCGGCTTCAAATATCGTGACGGTGTGTCCTTTCATGGTAAGTTGCCAGGCAGCAGAAATACCACCCGGGCCGCCACCGATGACAGCCACTTTTTTCTGGGTTTCTTGGGCCGGTTTTGGCGGTTTGATATTCTGGGCAGCCTGCCCCAGAAGACGAACATTGATGGGTGCCATATAGGACATATTTCGGGTACAGGATGCCATACACGGGCTGGGGCACAGGTGACCGCACACAGTGGCCGGGAACGGGGAGTACTCAAGACCCATGGATATGGCTTCGTCAATATTATCAGCCCGGACCATGGCCCAGCGCTGCTGGACCGGAATTCCGGTAGGACAGGATGCCTGACAGGGGGAGATATATTTTCCCTGCTCCCAGACCGGGACATATCTTCTATACTCACCCTTGGTAATAACCGGCACGGTACCCTTTTGCGTTTCCTGAAGATCTCCTATCAGACCGCCGCGGCCAAGCTCCATATCCCAGACCTGTTCCCTGAACCACGACATGGACTTTCGATCCGGCCCATCTGCCTTTTCCTGGGGATTTTTGGCTTCAAACAACCGCCACGCTTTTCGTACAGCCAACTCTTTAAACAGATCCGGCTGTTTGATTTTCTTCAAAAAATCCTTAAGACCCATGATCAGCCATTCCCACTCCTTATCATCAAGGTCCACTTCCTTGGCATCCTTGTCCGAATAACTTTGGGCCTCGCCACGCACAAAAACCTTTCCGCCCACCATGCCTACCAGAGGTCTGTAGCCCAGAAGCTGATCCGGATTAGCCGCGTTTACGCCACAGACAACAGCAATGCCGCCTGCCATGAATTCGCCGAAGTAATCCCCTGCCGCCCCCAGTACCCACAACTCGGGTGGTTCAAATCTGGGGTTACGCTTGGTCATGGTCATGCCACGGGCGCCAATACAGCCGCCCACAAAGACCTTGCCCTGGGCTGCACCGTTCATGGCTCCGTTGGAGGCCGATCCATGCACAATGATTTCAGCACCGGCATTGAGCCAGCCAATATCATCCGAGGCCGGACCCATGATCTCTATTCTGGTATAGGGTGTGCCCAGGGAACCTGTGCGCTGGCCCGAGTGACCAATGATACGGATCTCCATCGTGTCGGGGGCTGACTCCCAGAGTCGTCCGCCAATGCCGTGCTGACCAAAAGCCTGGATTTCAAGCTTTCTGTTGCCCTTTTTGGCGTGCTGTTGAATAATCTCTTCAAGCACCCGCGAGGAGATCCGTTTTTCGTCTCGTTTACCTGCTACAAAAATATAGTCGCTTCTTTTCATATCCCGTCCTCCTTTACACCACGTACTTTATACTGAGGCGGTCAGCAATGTTTTTATCATCAATTCCCAGTGCATCGGACATGCCGATGGGAAGGGAGGTGGAACGCCCCAAGGGTGCTACAATTTTTTTGAGCTGCGTGTCAAAAGAGACAAAAATATCCACCAGACGCTGGGCCACATCTTCGGGATCAAGGCGACGGTATAGCCTTGGATCCTGGGAGGTGATACCCTTGGGACAGATGCCCAGGTTGCATACGTTGCACCGGTCTTCTTCCGTGCCTACACAGCCGGCTGCGGCCTGCATCACATACTTTCCGATCTGGACCCCGGATGCCCCGAGCATAATCAGGGCAGCTGCATTGGCGGCAATATTGCCGTTTTTACCAATACCACCGCCGGCAAAGATGGGGACCTCATTCTGTTTGCCGATGGATATCAGATTCAGGTAGTTGTCCCGGACACTGCTGGCGATGGGGTGCCCCATATGGTCCATGGAAACGGCGTATGCAGCACCGGTGCCGCCATCTTCGCCATCAATGGCAAGCCCTGCCGCATATTCGTTACGCGTCAGGTTGTTCATAACCGCAAGGGAGGTCGATGAGGCGGAAATTTTTGGATATACCGGAACCCTGAACCCCCATGCCATGGACATGGACAGGATCATCTTGGCCACGGACTCTTCAATGGAGTACTGGGTCTGATGGGTCGGAGGACTGGGCAGACTGACACCCTGGGGTACGCCCCGGATAGCGGCAATCAGCTTATTGACTTTATGCCACATCAAAAGGCCGCCGTCACCGGGTTTTGCACCCTGACCGTATTTGATTTCAATGGCGCAGGGGTCTTCCTTCATATGCGGGATGGCGTGAATGATCTCATCCCAACCAAAATAGCCCGAAGCAATCTGCAGGATGACATATTTAAGAAAACGGGAGCGCAGTAACCGCGGCGGACAACCCCCTTCACCGGTACAGATGCGAACGGGCATGCCCATCTCTTCGTTCAGATAGGCAACCCCCATCTGCAAACCTTCCCACATGGTCGGGGACAATGCGCCAAAAGACATGCCGCCGATGATCAAAGGATAAATCTCCCTGACCGGTGGAATCCAGCCCTTTTCCCGCAATTGTTTCATATTTTCCCTGGGGGGGAGCACCCGTCCTAACAGGGTGCGCATCTCAAATTCATGGCGCCCGGCATCCAGGGCCGGGTCTGTAAGCATGGAAATTCTGGTGAACTTGATTCTGTCGAGTATCGACCCCGAATCGTTGCGCCGGCCGCCTCTGCGCCGGGGAACACCATGCTGGTCAATATGAAATTTCATCCTGTCCAGGCCCGGATTTTTCTTGGGCCGGATGGCCTCATTGGGACAGACCAAAGTACACATGGCGCAGCCGATGCAGGCATTTTCAACCCGGGTGTCCTGCCGGATACCGTAAAAAGTATCATAGGCATTACTTTGCTCGGCATTTTTGCCCACAGACGTCTTTATAATCCGTTTCTGAAACGGATGAAGAGAGATGGCATTGACCGGACACACAGCCGTACACTGACCACACAGGGTACACCGGTCATTATTATATTCAATCTGCCAGGGCAGATCGTTCAGACTTAAAGAGGAAGGTTCAAGGGTTCTGTTTGACGACATATATTTACCTCCTGCCGCTCAGGGCTTACAATAACTGTATCAAGGTGCATGGGTTGAATATCCATGGTTTTGTCTCTGTCAGGTATAACGGCGTCCAGTCCGCAGATCTCGGATGAAAAGGCAAACATACCCGGCTTGCCTCCC
This sequence comes from Desulfobacter sp. UBA2225, assembly GCF_002348205.1. Taxonomy (NCBI): domain Bacteria; kingdom Pseudomonadati; phylum Thermodesulfobacteriota; class Desulfobacteria; order Desulfobacterales; family Desulfobacteraceae; genus Desulfobacter; species Desulfobacter sp. UBA2225. The sequence goes on from NZ_DDYV01000169.1 coordinate 9,065, forward strand.
ACCACGCCGGGCCGCAGTTTCTTGCGGTCCTGAACCATAAACATGGAGTGATCCGGCAGGGTGCCGATGACCATATTGGGGCCGTCGATAATTAAGGGGCGGCAGGTTTTTTTCAAATGATGCAGAAATTCGAAATTGGGATGCATCTCAAGGGCATCACGCTGGAGCGGCGTGATCACATGTTTATACCCGTCAATGCCTAAGCCCAGCTCTTCCATGGCAAAGTGAAGGATATGGGCAAACACCTCGGAATCGGACTGATAGCCCGTATAGCCAGGGACGTCCCGTGAGGAGAGAAAATCCTTGATGGGGATAAACGCCGTGTTTTCACCATTGGTCATGGTGCAGTACCCCTTGATAAAAAACGGATGGCAGGCGTAAAGATTAATGGCGTAGTTGGTGTTCTGCCGCCCCTGGGCCATGATAATCCTTGCTTGAAGCTCTTTTCTGTCAAGGCCCAGGTATTCGGCCAGTTTCATGGGATCTCCGATCTCTTTGATCATGATGGTGTCCGGCCAAAAGGAAAACACGATCATGTCATTTTTCTCTTCACCCATCTCCCGAATCTTAAGCCGTACCGCCAGAAGTTTTACGGCCAATTCTTCCTGGGTCAATGCATCCCAGCCTTCGGGAAGTTCATAGGCCCTGATCAGATAGACATGTCGTCTGGGAATACCTTCCACCCGGGTTTTCGGTGGTTTCAAAGAGACTTTATGCTTGGTCATGAAACCAAGATCCATCATGAAAAGGTCCAGACGGCGGATGCCTTCTTCAGTAAAGATCCCCGAAAGAATCGGCGCATCTTTCATCTCTTCAAAGGTGCCACCAAGGTCCTGGAGCAAAAGCCCCACGCCGGAGCCATCGTGCCCTTCCTTCATCACTTCAAGGGCTTTGATGGCCAGCATGGGCGACTGAGGTTCCTTGCTGGTGATTGCAAACAGACGACACATATTTTTAACTCCTTATGGTCTTTATCTTTAAGCAGCCAAAAGACTGCGGGTCAAAATTTCGAAACTAGAAAAATAAAGACACTTATTACGACTGTCAATCTTTATTTTGCCAACAAAAATGTTTGTGGACAGGCGGCGCCATGCAGGAATACGGACGACACTAAATAAATATTTAAAAAATTAGATTTTACCCATAGAAACACACCTATATTCCATTAAATACAAATACGAAAAAATTTCACTATTTACAAAATACAAATATGAAATAATATTATCGCCATCTATTTTTTACACACAATTAGAAACAGTGAAAGTTACCTAATTTTTAATTTTAGAGGGAATTGAAAATCCGGCACGTTTATAAATTGAATCTATTTTGTGAAGGTCCTGCTCCAGGCTCTCACCAGGATGTATTTTGCCCAGCCATCTGGTTCTTTTCATCTGGTTGTCCAAATACCAGCAGATAATAGGAACATTGGCACCTTTGGCAACATACCAGAATCCGGTCTTGATTGTGGAGACCGACTTGCGGGTACCTTCGGGCACCATTGCCACCACCAGGTCCTCATTTTTTTCATATTTCTTAATCACGCCGTCCACAAATCCGTAGGACTTGTCTCGCTTTACCGGAATGCCCCCAAGACTTTTTAAAAAAATTGACATGGGAAAAAAGAACCACTTGGATTTGATCAGCAGTTTTGCATTAATCCCGGCAATTTTGATATAGGTCAGTGCACGGACCGTGTCCATGTTGGTTGTATGGGGAAAACCAATGACCACACATCTGGGTTCCCAATAGGCAGGCAACGGATCGTAAGTCCAGCCCATCCTTGCATAAATAAATTTGCCAAGGGCACTGAACAAAAAGGGGAAAGGATTAATATTCATCGTATCCCTTCCTTCTTTTATTTTCCACCCTTTGAATTTCTTCCCCAGGAAAATCAATTTTCATATTCCGTCCGCTTTTTACTGTTTCATCAGACCTGTGTTATCGACCCGACGTCTGCTCAATTTGTTTCATCTGCGATCTTTATTAAGGCAACGTTAGATAATGTTTTTTGTGAAGAATCACAATACCGAAAAATTGTGCCAAGCTATAAAGATACAACAGATCAGGATGTTTTCGTTTGCATTAAATTGACATCAGTGCCTGTTTTGACTAAAACCAGATATTATCTTAGATAAACACAAATTGACAAACACAATACAACTTAATTGAAACTTTCATATAAACAAAATAAGGAATTTACCCGTGATCACAGCCAATGAGAATTACAACAAACTGAATGCATCATATTTATTTGCAGATATAGCCAAACGGGTTCAACTATACCAGGAGAGCAATCCCGACAAAGAGGTGATTCGCCTTGGCATTGGTGATGTTACCCTGCCGCTGCCCCCTGCTGTTATTCAAGCCTTTAAAAGAGCTGTGGATGAAATGTCCCAAGACGCGACATTCAGAGGGTATGGGCCGGAGCAGGGATATCTTTTTTTGAGACAGGCCATTGCAGCCGTTGATTTCCAGTCCAGGGGTGCAGATATAGATGCCGATGAAATTTTTGTGTCCGACGGGGCCAAATGCGATACAGGCAATTTCCAGGAATTGTTCTCCAATAATATTACCATTGCCATTCCGGATCCGGTGTATCCGGTGTATCTGGATACCAATGTCATGGCCGGCAGAACAGGTGGATTCAAGGAGGGACGGTATCAGGGCATTGTTTATATGGATTGCCTGAAAGAAAAGGGGTTTATGCCCGATCTGCCCGACGCCCCCGTGGATTTAATCTATCTTTGTTTTCCCAACAACCCCACAGGCGCCACTGCCACCCGGGATCAACTTGCCGCCTGGGTGGATTATGCCCGGGAAAATAAAGCCCTTATCCTGTTTGATGCCGCCTATGAAGCCTTTATCCGGGATGAGAATCTTCCCAGAAGCATTTATGAAATCCCCGGAGCCAAAGAGGTTGCCGTGGAATTCAGAAGCTTGTCTAAGACAGCCGGTTTTACAGGCACCCGATGCGGGTTTACGGTGGTGCCCAAAGCCTGCATGATCTATACGGCCAACGGCGCCAAGGTCTCTTTACACGACATGTGGAACCGTCGGCAGTCCACCAAGTTCAACGGCGTCTCCTATCCGGTGCAGAAGGCAGCCGAAGCCGTTTACAGCCAGGAAGGGCAAGCCCAGATTAAGGCAAACATTGATTATTATCTGGCCAATGCCCGGGTGGTCCGCCAGACCATGACAGAGCTTGGGTTTGACCATGTAGGCGGCGAAAATGCCCCATACATCTGGATTGACGGTAATGGCCGGGATTCCTGGGAATTCTTTGATCTCCTGCTGGACAAGGCGGGCGTGGTCTGCACTCCGGGCCAGGGCTTTGGCCGGTGTGGCACCCAGTACATAAGAATTTCTGCATTTAACAGTCCTGAAAATGTAGCCAAGGCCATGGCCCGTGTAAAAGACGTTTTAAAATGACCGGTTTTTTCAAAGTAAAATCCCTGGGCGACGTCCTGGGGATGACCCGGCTTTTCTCCCCTGTGGGCATGGAAGAGCTGCACACCCTGGATGCCTTTTCAAGGGTTCTTGCCAAGGATCTGGTTGCCGGCGAAAATCTGCCCGGATTCAGGCGCTCCTGCATGGATGGATATGCGGTGAACGCTGCGTCCACCTTCGGGGCGTCGGAATCCGGACCTGCGTGGCTGAGCATTAAGGGTACAATTGCCATGGGCGATATTCCGGACTTTGAACTGGCACGGGGAGAAGCCGCCCGGATCTCCACCGGCGGCATGCTGCCTGCCGGTGCAGATGCGGTTGTGATGGTGGAGCACACCGAGGCAATAGACGAACAGTCCATTGAAATCTATAAATCCGTGGCCCCGCTGCAGCATGTGATTGATGTAACCGAAGATTTTGCAAAGGGCCAAACCGTCATTGAAAAAGGCCGTCTGATGCGACCCCAGGAAATCGGCCTGGCTGCGGGGTTGGGGCACACCCGAATCTGGACATATAAGGTGCCCAGGGTGGGAATCATCTCCACCGGGGATGAAGTGATTCCTGTGGATAAATCACCTGAACCCGGCAACATACGCGATATTAATTCTTATTCTTTGTCTGCCCTGGTGACCCAGGCAGGGGGCGAGCCTGTTCGGTACGGCATCGTAAAAGATGATCCAGACGCTTTGAAATCCGTGTGTAAAAAAGCCTTGGCCCACACGGACATGGTGCTGCTTTCCGGCGGCTCCTCTGTGGGCACAAGGGATTATACGGTTGAGGTACTGTCAAATCTTCCGGATACGGAAATTCTGGTCCACGGTATTTCCGTAAGCCCTGGCAAGCCCACCATCCTGGCGCGCTCCGGTCACACGCCGATGTGGGGGCTGCCCGGCCAGGTGGTCTCTGCCATGGTGGTATTCCAGGTCGTGGTGACGGCGTTTCTCCACCGCCTAAGGGGATTGTCCCGGCCGGTTCTCCAGGTGAAAACATCGGCCCGGTTGTCCCGAAATCTGGCATCTTCCCAGGGTAGGCGGGATTTTATACGCGTGGTGCTGGAGGAAGATGGCCGGGATCTTGTGGCCCGCCCCATTCTTGGCAAATCAGGATTGATCCGGACCATGGTCCAGGCGGATGGGCTGCTTGAGATCAGTGAGCACGTAGAAGGCTTGGAAAAAGGCAGAATGGTCGATATCATCCTGTTAAAATAGAAAGGGCTGTATGGAAACAAAACGTAATGTCTATTTAAATATGGTTGGAATTGAGGAGGCCCTGGAGTGCCTGTTCGAAAAATTCGGTCATCTGGAAACAGGGGTACAGACCCTGGATGTGGTACAGGCCCGGAACAGGGTTTTGGCGGCACCTGCTGTGGCTGCCATATCTTCTCCGAATTTTCATGCCGCAGCCATGGATGGTGTGGCTGTGGATGCCAAATCCACCTTCGGAGCAAGTGATGAAGCCCCAAAGTCGTTGACTATTGGAAAAACCGCGTTCTGGGTCAATACCGGCCATGTGCTCCCCGAGGGGACCAATTCAGTGATCATGATTGAAAACCTCAATGTCCTGGATGAAAATACCATTGAAATTGAGGCACCGGCTTTTCCCTGGCAGTATGTCCGAAAAATGGGTGAGGATATGGTGGCCACCCAGTTGCTGTTTCCCAGGGACCACAAAATCAATGCCTATGCCATGGGCGCACTGTTGTCCGGCGGGGTGTTCAAGGTGTCGGTGAGGAAAAGGCCCACGGTGCTTATTATTCCAACGGGCTCGGAACTTAAGCGCTGGCAGGATGTAACGCCGGAAACCATGACTCCCGGTGATGTTGTGGAGTCCAACACCACTGTATTGACTGCGCTGTGCACCGACCACGGAGCGGATGCCGCGGTAACTCCTATGCTTGAAGATGATCTTAAGACTATTCAGACTGCCGTGTCCGATGGCGTGGATCAGGGCTATGACATGATCATGATCCTGGGCGGCTCTTCTGCCGGCTCAAAGGATTATTCAAAACCGGTAATTGAAAATTTAGGGCAGATTTACGTCCACGGAGTGACCATGATGCCGGGCAAACCCCTGATGTTCGGCCGGATTTCAAATACCCCTGTTTTTGGAATCCCCGGCTATCCGGTATCCGCCATTGTTGCCTTTGAAATGTTTGCAGGACCGCTGCTGCTGGCCATGCAGCATCTGCCCCCGATAAGACGGGATGTGGTGGAGGTTTCACCGGTCAGAAAAGTAGCGTCTAAATTAGGCCAGGAAGAATTTTTAAGGGTAAAAATCGGTTCCGTGGACGGCCGCCTCATGTCATCCCAGCTGCCCCGGGGTTCGGGCAGTATCACCACCCTGACCGAAGCCGACGGCATCATACGAATTCCGCAGCATGTTGAAGGTCTTGAAGCCGGCGAAAAAGTGCGGGCCCATCTGCTTCGGCCCCTGGAATCCATTGAGAATACGGTGGTGATCACAGGTTCCCATGACAATACCCTCGACCTTCTTGCGGATCAAATCCGTCTAGAACATCCGGGCATGGGCATCTCTTCCAGCCATGTGGGAAGTATGGGCGGACTGATGGCCATTAAAAAGGGCGGCTGCCACATGGCCGGCTGTCACCTGCTGGACCCCGATGACGGCACCTACAATATTTCATACATTAAAAAATACCTGCCTGATATACCGGTGCGCCTGGTCAATCTCGTGATGCGCCGGCAGGGGCTGATTCTGCCCAAAGGCAACCCGGACAATATAAAAAAGCTTTCAGATATTGTTGAAAAAAAACTGGCCTTCATCAACCGCCAGCCCGGCTCGGGTACCCGGATTTTATTTGATTTCAGCTTAAAGGAAAACGGTCTGTCCCCGGCAGATGTCCCAGGTTATGAAAATGAAGAATATACCCACATGTCCGTGGCGGTGGCAGTATTATCAGGCCGGGCACGGGCCGGGCTTGGCATCAAGGCTGCAGCCCTGGCCCTAAAGCTGGATTTCCTGCCTGTTGTTACTGAATCTTACGACCTGGTCATCCCTGAAGTTTATTATAATCTGCCAAAAGTCCAGGCCCTTCTTTGTGCGATTCGATCAGAGCAATTTAAGCAACGGGTCATGGCGTTAGGCGGATATGGAGTGGAGAAAACCGGCCAGGAACTATTCGATTCTAAAACGATAATCTAACAGGGTTATAATGGCTTTTTAACCCTTGCCTGGTAAATCTTTTTCTGTAACTTTCCTAAATTCTTTTGTCATGGAGGTAAATACAGAAAATGGCACAGGTTTCGCAAGTATCTTCGGACAGCTATATTCCTTTGGACAATGAGCCCTATATGAGCAAGGGACAACTTGCTTATTTTAAGGGCAAACTGATGCAGCGAAAGAGTGAGCTGCACAACAGAATCACCAAATCCATAGAAAAAATTAAAACCCTTGAAGCCACCCAGGCCGATATCCTTGACCGGAGTAACTCATATATTGACCTGGAACTTGAGTTGAAAAGTTTTGAACGCCATTCGGATATGATTGTGCAGGTGGATCACGCGTTAGCCCGTATTGATGACGGCAATTTCGGATACTGTGAACTGACCGGCGATGAGATCGGGTTGCCGCGGCTGGAAGCGATACCCTTTGCCAGCATGTCCATCAAGGCGCTGGAAGAGTTTGAAGCCGGACGGGGAAATATGTTTCTCACAAATTGATACTTAATCGTACCCCTGCTCTTGCGCCAAACTATGAATTGAGCACGAGCAAAATCAAGCAAAAATCCCTGCCGAACCAATGTCCGGCAGGGATTTTTGCTTACTTAAGTATCGGCTTTAACCGCTGAATCTTAGCGTTTAGTATGGATGAATTTCAACCCTTCTATTCAGAGAACGGCCAAAGTCTGTGCTGTTCAGGGCAACAGGTTTATCAAAACCAAAACCTGTGGTGGCCAGGCGGTCGCGAGAAATACCTTTGTCTGCCAGGTATTTGGCAACGGAGTTCGCACGTCTCAGGGAGAGGCCCATGTTGTATTTCTTAGTACCGATATTATCGGTGTGGCCCTGGAGTTCAACACTCATTGCAGGATTTTTTTCCAAAATTTCATAAACGGCATCAAGCTGTGCAAACGTTTCAGGTTTGATCACGTCTTTGTCAAAATCAAACAATACATTATCAAGAATCCAGCAGCCAACTGTATTCACTTTTGCACCTGCGGGCGTTCCGGGGCACTGATCATCGGGATCAAGTACGCCGTCACCGTCGCTGTCCATGGGTTTAGCAGCAGCAGGAGCAGCAGCAATGCCTCTTTCCAGGAAAACCTTTTCAACAAAAGCAGCCATTGCTTCGGGATCCATAAGTTCACTGGCGTTGATCAGACTCGCGCAACCGCCAATACTTGCAATCTGAGAAAGGAATGCAGTACCTTCTTCATCATTGCCAACCTGAATGGGGTAATAGCAAATAGCATCGCCATACTGTTCTTTAACGGAGGTGGCCTGTGCTGCGTCAGCTTTCATGTCCATACCGTCGGAAACAATAATAACGGCTGTTTTTCCGGAAAGGCTTTCGAGGTCAGTACCCATGGCCAACATGGCAGAACCAAAGGGGCTGTAGCCGCCGGCTTTTGAGATCGCACCGAGTTTTTCAGCCAGGGCTGCAGAGTTGTACTCTTCCATGCCGTACAGCAGTTCAGTCTCGTTTTTAGAGATGGAATCTGCATGCCCAAAACTTCTCAAACCCGCAATCTGTCCGAGTTCAGGAAGGGTCATGTTCATACGTTCTACAATGGCTTTGGCAACCATCAATTTGGGATTGCCCATGCAGTCGTCTTCCATGGAGCTGGAGGCATCCAAAATAATAACAAAATTATCCACTTTGGACCGATACATGGACGCATCAAATTGTTTGGCGGAAAATGAAGGAAGCCCTACAGGTTCCTTAGCCGCGCAACCAAACAGAAAAAGCACGGCGATAATGGTTAAAAAGGTTTGCACGAAACGTTTCTTGTTCATCTGATCTCCTTTTTTTCAGAAATTAATGTTAAATTCTTGTTAGAACTGGTGATTACCCGTACAAAGAATTTAAAATATTCTACAAAAGAAAACAAATGAAATCAACTGTTCTTTTTTAATATGAGGTAAATGTGAAGCCCCTATAACCTTGCAATTTCAAGCAAACAATTATATACGTCCAGGCTTGGTTCATAACTTTCTAATTTACTACAACACTCAAGTCAGGATAAGAATATGGAGATTTATCAAGGTATAATTTTAGGTATCCTTCAGGGGCTTACAGAGTTCCTGCCGGTAAGCAGTTCAGGCCATCTGGTTCTTGGACAAATCTATTTCAACATTACTGAGAACAGCCTTATTTTTGATATATCCGTACATATGGGAACACTGCTTGCAATTTTTATTGTATATTTTAAAGATATCCAAGGAATTTTAAAAAGCCTGGTATACTACGCCGGAACCCGGAACACTTCCGGGCATGAAACAAATCTGGCCCTGGCCGCCGCCATTGTCGTTGGTTCAGTACCCACGGCAATTATCGGATTCTCCCTGAAGAAATTTGAAGACGTTCTGTTTACCTCGTCTTTACTGGTGGGGACCATGCTTATCGTAACCGGGGGACTTTTGTGGGTATCCAGACGTTACTACAGAATCGAAAAGGGTGAACAATTGACCATTTCAAGGGCCTTTATCATCGGCATAGTCCAGGGGATTGCCGTTATTCCCGGCATTTCCCGGTCCGGATCCACCATTGCCACCGGACTTTTTACCGGACTGGAAAGAAAAACAGCCGCCCGGTTCTCCTTTCTTTTATCCATCCCCGCTATTCTCGGTGCCCAAGTGATCAGCGTAAAAGACCTGGTAGAATCCGGGGGCCACATTGACCCCGCCACCATTTGTGGTACAATTGCTTCATTCATTGTTGGGCTGGCAGCATTAAAACTCTTATTAAAGCTGGTGAATACCGGAAAGTTTCATCTTTTTGCGCCCTATTGCTGGCTGGCCGGAATTCTGGCGCTTGTTTCAAATTTTATATAAGGGAGGTTACTATGCATCCTGGAATATTCAGGGAATATGACATCCGCGGCATTGCAGGAGAAGAGATTTCCGAAGAGGACGCACATGCTGTAGGAAAGGCGTATGGATCAATGCTCATGGGACAGGGCCGAAAAAAAGTATCTGTTGGCCGGGACTGCCGCATCACTTCTGAAGCCTATTCAAAGGCATTTATTAACGGGGTATTGTCCGCAGGATGCGATGTGGTGGAGATCGGTGTCTGCCCCACCCCGGTTCTCTACTATTCCATTCACCAACTTGATCTTGAAGGCGGGGCCATGATTACGGCCAGCCACAATCCACCGGAATACAACGGGTTCAAACTGATGAGCGGGCTGGATTCCATCCACAGCCACGGACTGCAGGATATACGCAAGATCATTGAAGACCAGGCATATACCCGGGGCCAGGGCACGCTGACAACAGCAGATGTAATTTCTCCATACATAGCCATGATCCAGGAGAACATCACGCTGAAAAAGACCATCCGGGTCGGCATTGATGCCGGCAACGGCACCGGCGGCATCACTGCGTTACCGGTACTGCGGGGACTGGGCTGCCAGGTCCATGAGATTTACTGCGATCCGGACGGCACCTTTCCCAACCACGAGGCCGATCCCACCCAGAAAAAAAATATGACAGACCTGATCGACCTGGTGAAAAAATATAATCTGGACCTTGGCATCGGCTATGACGGGGATGCCGACCGCATTGGTGTGGTGGACAGATTCGGCAACATCATTTACGGGGATCAGCTCATGGTGATTTATGCCAAAGAGATTTTG
>NZ_DDYV01000169.1:19363-19774 GCF_002348205.1 Desulfobacter sp. UBA2225
ATGAGATTGCAAAGATGGGCGGCAACGCGATCATGTGGCGTACAGGCCACTCCTTGATCAAACAGAAAATGAAGGAAGAGAATGCGGCCCTGGCCGGAGAAATGAGTGGACACATGTTTTTCAAGGACCGCTACTACGGATATGACGATGCCCTGTATGCCTCCTGCCGCCTTCTGGAAATCATGGACAGCACCGGCCTTGGTGTGGACGAGTTAATTAAGGATCTGCCCAAAACCTTTACCACGCCGGAGATCCGGGTTGACTGTCCGGACGCGGTCAAGTTCAAGGTTGTGGAAAAAATAGTGGCATTGTATAAAGCCCGGCAAAAGGTCATTGACATTGACGGGATGCGGGCCGTCTATGAAGACGGGTGGGGCCTTGTTCGGGCCTCCAATACCCAGCCGGCCCTGG
>NZ_DDYV01000341.1:0-3808 GCF_002348205.1 Desulfobacter sp. UBA2225
TGGAAACGTGCAAATCTTTTAATTTGGATATTTTCGCCGATCTTTCCGATGGTTTCTTTAAGAACATCTTCAACGGTTTTCTGAGGATCTTTAATGTACTGCTGGCTTAACAGGCAGACTTCTTTATAAAATTTTTCCACCTTGCCGTCCACGATTTTGTCAATAATATTTTCGGGCTTTCCTTCTTCCAGCATCTGGGCACGATAGATTTCACGCTCTTTTTCAATAACGGATTGATCCACATCTTCGGGAACAAGACCGGCGGGGTTGGCAGCAGCAATGTGCATGGCAATATCTTTGGCAAACTTTTCAAAATCTTCAGTTTTTGCCACGAAATCGGATTCGCAGTTCACTTCAAGCAGCACACCCAGTTTTGCACCGGTATGAATGTAGGAGTAGATAATGCCTTCGCTGGTGGAGCGTCCTGCGCGCTTCGCTGCTTTAGCCAGGCCTTTTTTACGCAGAAGATCGATTGCGTTGTCCATATCTCCATCGGCCTCGGCCAGGACTCTTTTGCAGTCCATAATTCCCGAGCCGGTAGCAGCACGAAGCTCCTTTACCATTTGTGCAGTAATCTCTGCCATTTTATATGCTCCTTTGTTTCGAATATTTAAAATCTTAAATTATTTTTTTAGACCAGATCAGCCCCTGGCTGTTATTCAGCAGCTACAGGTTCCTGAATTTCTGCACTTTCCCCAGCAGTTGTTTTTCTTTTTATTTTCTCAATCACAGGCCCGTCCGTACCGTCAGAAATAACCTCAATACCGATTTGTTCTCCTGAAATGCCAGATGTCTTACCGGTACCTTCCTCCTTGTCTGAATCCGCACGCTGCCGCTCTTCCCAGATCTGATGACCTTCAATTACGGCATCGGCAATCCGGGAGGCAAACAGACGGATGGAACGGATCGCGTCATCGTTGCCGGGAATGACATAATCAATATCATCGGGGTCACAATTGGTGTCAACCACAGCGACAATAGGGATACCCAGTCGTTTTGCTTCTTTTACGGCGATGGTCTCATTTTTGGAGTCAATAATGAACAGGGCTGCGGGCAGCTTTTTCATATTTGAAATACCGCCAATGGCAAACTCAAGCTTTGCCTTATCCTTTAGCATTTTTGCCTGTTCTTTTTTGGGATAATTTTCCAACGTACCGTCATTTTCAATGGAATTTAAAAAATGAAAGCGGGAAATATTGTTTTTTATGGTCTGGAAGTTGGTCAGCATGCCGCCTAACCACCGATTTTCAACATAAAAACTTTCAGCTCTGTTGGCTTCTTCATAAATGGCTTCGGATGCCTGTTTTTTTGTAGCCACAAACAGCACATCACCACCGTTCGCAGCAATGTTTTTAATGAAATCGTGGGCCTGCCTGTACAACTTAACGGTCTGCTGAAGATCAATAATATAGATTCCGTTTCTGGCACCGAAAATGTACCGTTTCATTTTGGGGTTCCAGCGTTTGGTCTGATGTCCGAAATGTACCCCTGCTTCCAGTAATTCTTTAATTGTAATGTAAGCCATTTTTTCTCCAGTTTTTGAATGGTTTTTAATGTGCGTCCACTTGCCTCATCCCCGAAATCGACTTTAAAAAAGCACCGGATCACAGGTCCACAAGTGTGTGTTATATATTTGCAAAAGCAAAATCCAAATTTATATATCAAAAAGAGAGGGAACAATCAATTTATTTTTTAAAAACAGCGAGCCGATGATGTCCTGCAAGATCTTTGATAAAATCCAGCTCAGTGACCCAGGGAAACCCTTGGACAAGGCTTTTCACCAAAGGTTTCTGATCAAAACCGATCTCAAGGATCAAACGGCCGGAAGGTAAAAGCCGGTCTCCTGCCTGGGCAAGAATCACTCTGACGGCATCCAGGCCGTCAACGCCCCCATCCAACGCCTGGCGGGGCTCATGATCCCTGATTTCCGGGGATAGGGATTCAATGTCAGCACTGGGGATATAAGGCGGGTTTGACACAATCAGGTCAAACAGAGGCTGCGGCGCCACAGCAGCAAGCCAGTCTCCCCTAAAGAGTGACACAGGGGTCCGGGCAAATGACTTGGCGTTGGCGCAGGCCACAGCAAGTGCAGCCGAGGAGAGTTCACTTCCAAAATAGAGATGACTTTTACAGGCATTGGCAATGGAAATAATCACTGCACCCGACCCAACCCCAAGCTCTATCACCCGGGCCTGCCTGCCGCAATCTTCCATTTCCGACAGTATTTCTACAGCCGTTTCCACCAAAGTCTCCGTATCCGGCCTGGGAATGAGCACGCCCGGTGCAACCCTAAACTGCTCCTTAAAAAAACCCTTGTGGCCTGTGATATAAGCCACAGGTTCCCTTGCAATCCTGCGCCGGATAAGAATTTTAAACGCAGCAAGTTCCTGTTTTTCCAAAGGCCGGTCATGCTGAAGGTAAAGATCAAGACGCCGCAGCCCCAGGGCCTGCGCCAAAAGGATTTCGGCTGTAAGCCTAGGGCTGTCAACACTACGCTGTGAAAAATAGGTGTCTGCCCAGGAAAGAATGGATTTTATGCTCCAGACATTCACAGATCAACCATTCCAGACTAATTATGTTTCAATGCCAGGGCCTGGTTGTGCGCTCTCAAGGCATCGATAATTTCCTGGATATCGCCTTCCATGATACTGTCCAGCCGGTACAGGGTCAGACCGATACGATGGTCGGTCATCCGCCCCTGGGGGAAATTATAGGTGCGAATACGACCAGACCGGTCACCTGTACCTACCTGCCCTTTACGGTCCGCAGCCCGTTTGGCCTCCTCTTCCTGAATCTTGGCATCCAAAAGACGGGACTTGAGAACATTTAATGCCTTGGCCTTGTTTTTATGCTGGGATTTTTCATCCTGGCAGGTGGCCACAACGCCTGTGGGGATATGGGTAATGCGGACAGCGGAATCCGTGGTATTTACTGACTGGCCGCCAGGCCCCGAAGAACGGAACACATCCACCTTCAGGTCAGCAGGATTGATATCAATATCGACATCTTCGGCTTCAGGCAGCACGGCCACGGTCACCGCAGAGGTGTGAACACGGCCCTGGGTTTCAGTTTCAGGGACCCGCTGAACCCTGTGGATACCACTTTCATATTTGAACTGGGAATAAGCGCCTTTGCCCTGCACCATGGAAACCACTTCCTTGAACCCCCCTGCAGCCGAATCATTCTTCTCAATGATTTCGATTTTCCAGTGCTTGGACTCGACATACCTTGAATACATGCGGAAAAGGTCACCGGTAAAAATGCCGGCTTCTTCACCGCCAGTGCCGGCCCGGATTTCCAAAATAACGTTTTTCTCATCCCGGGGATCTTTGGGCATCAAAAGAATGTTAATTTGTTCATGCAACTGGGAAATTCTGGATTCAAGTACGGGGATCTCTTCCTTGGCCATGGCCCGGATGTCGGGATCGCTGTCCTTAAGAAGCTCTTTGGCCTCCTTAAGCTCTCCCTCTGCGCCCTCATATTCCCGAAACACCGGCACAATCTTGTTCAATTCACCGTGTTCCTTGAGATATCCCTGGTACTTTTTCTGATCCGCCATGACCCCGGGATCACTGAGCAGATGCTCAATTTTTATGAATCGTTCTTCAATGCCTTTTAATTTTTCAATCATGGTCAAATTGTCCCGGATGAAAATTCAAAAAGGGGTCTTTATTCAAGACCCCTTTTGCATACCTGTCGATAAAACAGCTAAACCAGCTTGTTTGCGTCAAATCCTGCATATTTTTTCTTGAAACGATCAATACGGCCGGCAGAATCGACCAGTTTCTGTTTCCCTGTAAAGAAAGGA
>NZ_DDYV01000315.1:0-3981 GCF_002348205.1 Desulfobacter sp. UBA2225
AATTTTAATGCGTTTGCCCTGTGGCCCCGTCTTCTCAAGCGCCTTGTCTGGCAATGCATTTGGATGATGTTACATACACGTATGAAATCTTGGGTGAAGCCTTTTTCACTGTGGTTCACAAAATATGCGTTTGTATATGCCAAAGAGACATAAATACAAATTTGTATTTATTCTAAACAGTTTCTGTATTTACACCATAAAATACAACAATATTGTATATTATAATATTTACCGATCTATAAAAAATCGAAGTTTTATGAATTTTGCGATCATATCATCCTTGAATCAAAGGTTTTATTATCCGATTCGTTGCGTGTCGACTATTTCTTGATCCGCCCGGCATTAGAATTGCTGTTATAATCTGCCGAAAGTGTTCTCGATAATCAGAAAAAGAGTAAAGGAGCCCCAGATAATATGCCCACAAACATTCACGCAGACTTAAAAATATATGAAATCATCCAGCGTTTTCCCCAGACTCAATGGGTTTTTGTGACAAATGGCCTGGGTGCACTGGTCACTGACGATGCCATGCGGGTGCTGGCACCGTTTCTAACCCTGGGCACAGCACTGAAAAGCCGATTTATTAACATTGAGGCATTCATTGATATGCTTGAGGATACAATCACCCGAAACCCTGTAATTGACACGCCCGGACTGGTCTCAATGGAGGCTCAAAAAGACTTGAGCTTGCTGGGGCTTATGCCCTGTGGTTTGAAAATGCCTTTCAGCCGCGCTTTTTCCCAATTCTTAAACGAACTTCAGGCCAAAGAAGGGCTTTGCATTCAAGCGGCGGTTGAAGGGAATGTAAATCAGGAACTGTCATATTACTCCTATGTTGACACCATTGAATCCAAGGATGAACTGCCCGATATTATTGTGTCTGCTGATTTTAATGTCTTCCTAGGCCACCGGTTTTATAACCGTTTTGTGGTCCCGGGACATTTCACCGCTTATAGCGCACTGCCTGCCGGTCCGAATTTTTCAGATGCTCAAATTTTAGATCCCGAAAACGAATATACCATTCTATGTGTTAATCCTTTGGTGGTGGTTGCCAATCTTGATAAGTTAAAAAATAGAGACCTGCCCCACACCTGGGACGATATACTGGCGCCTGAATGGAAAAAAAGCCTCATCATCAGGGGGGGAGACGGGTTTTATTGCCATGCGGTTCTGCTGCCCACATTCAAGGCCTCCGGCAACAAGGGGATAGAGGCCTTGGCTGCCAATGTGCTTGAAGGGCTTCATCCGGCACAGATGGTCAACCGCATAGACAATAACGGCCCGGGCGCACTTTATGTCATGCCGGCTTTTTTTGCGGACCGGATCCGGCACCAGGAGCGGATTAAGGTGATATGGCCGGATGACGGAGCCCTTGCAAGCCCGGTCATTCTCCAGGTCAAATCTGAAAAAAAAGAGGAACTCAAACCGGTGCTTGATTATCTTGTGGGCAGCCAGCTTGCCCAGATCTTAGCAGGTGCCGGATTTCCCGTACCCCATGCAGATGTATCTGCAGAGGTTCAGACAAAACCGCTGAAATGGCTGGGCTGGAATTTTCTAAGGCAGAACGATTTACCTGCCCTAAATGTCGAAATTGATAAAGTTTTCATGCCCCTGGCACCTTAATTTTCCATGAACCAGGTATTGAAAAAAGCAGATCCGTCTATCAGGCTGGTGACCGTGGCAGGACCTCCCTCAAGCGGAAAAACATCTCTGATCCTTCATACGGCAACAGTGCTTTTAGAACAGGGAGTTCGTATTGGGATCATCAAATTTGACTGCCTTACCGGAGACGATCATAAAAGATATGAGCGTGCGGGCTTGCCTGTAAAGAAAGGACTGGCCGGAGGGCTGTGCCCGGATCATTTCTTTATTGCCAATATTGAGGCCTGCGTGCAATGGGGTATAAACCAAGGTTTTGATCTGTTGATCAGTGAAAGCGCAGGGCTTTGCAACCGGTGCTCTCCCCATATTAAAGGGGTTCTGGCCGTATGCGTCATCGATCATTTAAGCGGTGTGCACACACCCAGAAAAATCGGCCCCATGTTGAAGAACGCCGATCTTGTGATACTGACCAAGGGAGATATTGTATCCCAGGCTGAACGGGAAGTCTTTTCCTTTCGTGTTCGCCAGGCCAATGCAAAGGCTGCCGTACTGCCGGTGAACGGCTTGACGGGCCAGGGATCTCTTCTGGCTGCCGGTCATTTTAAAACAGCGCCGGCCATTGATTCATTGAACGGCAGACGCCTTCGCTTCACCATGCCGGCCGCTTTATGTTCCTATTGCCTGGGTGAAACTAAAATCGGGCCGGACAGTCAGATCGGCAATGTCAAAACCATGGATTTTACGTAATGGAGAATGCGAACATAAAAAGCAGCACGGATAGAGGCATTTTGAATCTTAGGCTGGATACGCTGATGGAAAAATATCCATACCTGCTTGATTTTTTCAACGCCCTTGAGATTAATCCTTTTCCTATACAAAATACTCTGGCCATGCTCATCGAAAGCCTGCCCATGGACCATTTGGTACAATTCGGCCTGAACCATAAATCCCTGTCCGCCCAGATTCTGGAATTCATCGCAAAAATGGAGCAATGCCGGGACAAAATTCATGGCAGCATGGATCATCTGGTCATTGAGGGCGGATTCGATAAAAACGGATGCCCCGAAACCATGGGGATCACCCTTTTCCCCGGTGAAGTGGTCAGCGTGGTAGGCCCCACAGGTTCAGGCAAAAGCCAGCTTCTATCGGATATTGAGTGCCTGGCCCAGGGGGACACCCCTTCAGGTCGGAAGGTACTGCCCGACGGCAAAACCCTGGATGCACCGTCTCGTTTTTCCGGCGAATTCAGGTTGGTGGCCCAGCTTTCCCAGAACATGAATTTTGTCATGGATCTGACAGTGGAGGCTTTCTTGCAAATGCATGCCGAAAGCCGCCTGATTGACAAGATTCCTGAAAAAATCACGCAGGTCTACCAGTCCGCCGTCATGCTTGCAGGTGAACCTTTTTCTTTGAACACGGCCATAACGTCTCTTTCCGGCGGCCAGTCCAGGGCCTTGATGATCGCTGATGTAGCCTATCTGAGCGCGTCTCCCGTGGTTTTGATCGATGAAATTGAAAATGCGGGCATAGACCGCATCAAAGCAGTTTCCCTGCTGCTCAACAAGGAAAAAATTGTTCTGATTGCCACCCATGATCCATTGCTTGCCCTCTCCTGTGACCGGCGCGTTGTGATAAAGAACGGAGGCATTGCCGATGTGATCAAAACCTTAGCGGCGGAGAAAAAAAGTGCAGCCTGCCTGGCCGGCCTGGACAGAAAACTGGGCCTTTTGCGGGAACGGGTTCGAAAAGGGAAACGCCTTATTTTTGACCAAAATTATTTCTTTGACCATTCTTGATTCTGTATCCACACACCCTTAATATCTGAGCAGAAACCCTCTATTTGAAAGGCTCGAAAGAGGAGTATTCACTCCTCTTTCGAGCCGTTCAAATACAATTATTAATTGACATTTTGTGTTTAAACCATTAAATATTTGGGTTTTGATATGGTCGGCCGGATGAGATATGTAAAAGATTAAGGTGCTTCTAAATTTTGATCGCCTTAATGACCCGGCTTCAAGCGGCTTTTGCCGCTTTCAATTTATCGAACAATCAAAATTATAAGGAAGACAAAAAAGTCATGCCGGAACTTGATTTTGACAAAACCGGCGGGCTGATTCCCGCCATTGCCCAAGATGCGGACACAGGAGAGGTGCTGATGCTGGCCTATATGAACCAAGAGGCCTTTGAAGAAACACTTGCCTGCGGCAATGCCGTATATTACAGCCGGTCCAGAAAAAAATTATGGAAAAAGGGGGAAACCTCGGGACACGTTCAAAAAGTCAGGGAGATCCGGGTGGACTGTGACAACGACACTGTGCTTCTCAAGGTGACCCAGGTGGGCGGGGCAGCCTGTCACAAAGGGTATAAGAGCTGTTTTTA
>NZ_DDYV01000315.1:4060-12750 GCF_002348205.1 Desulfobacter sp. UBA2225
GGGCATTCCCAAAGGAAGCCTGCAGAATGCGACTGTCAGCCTGTTCAGACGTTCGGGATGGAAAATAAATGTGGAAGGCAGAAGCTATTTCCCGGACATTGATGACGACACCATTGAATGCGCCCTGTGCCGGGCCCAGGAAATGTCGATCAATGTGGAATCCGGGGTTATTGATGCCGGCCTGACCGGTCTTGACTGGGTGGCGGAACATGAGTCTGATGTCCATGTGGTGGCAGACCTCATTTATTCAAAGGTTTCATCCCGTCCGGCCCGCTGGGTGGTCGCCGTGGCCGGAGATTCCGACATCAACAATCTTGAAGACCTGGAAGGCAAAACCATTTCCACCGAACTTGTGAAATTTACACAACGCTATTTCCAGTCCCGTAACATCAATGTGAATGTGAAATTTTCCTGGGGGGCCACCGAAGCCAAAATCGTGTCCGGCCTGGCTGATGCCATCGTGGAGATTACAGAGACAGAAAGCACGATCCGGGCACACAATCTAAAGGTCATCCACGAGATGATGAAAACCAATACCCAGCTCATTGCCAATAAAACCGCCTGGAAGGATCCGGTAAAGCGGGAAAAGATTGAGCAGATTGCCATGTTGCTCCAGGCTGCCCTTGTGGCGGAAAAGCTTGTGATGCTTAAAATGAATGTGCCGGAATCCAAGTTACCTGCTGTGGTTGAGCTTCTGCCAAGCCTGAACGCCCCCACCGTGGCCTCCCTCTATCAATCCGACTGGTTTTCCGTGGAAACCGTGGTTGAAATCAGTGTGGTCCGGGATCTGGTGCCCCAATTATTGAAAGCAGGGGCCGAAGGTATAATTGAATGCTCATTGAACAAGGTGATCTAAAAATGACTGTGGCCAAAAGATGTGAACAGATAAAACCGTTCATTGTCATGGACGTGATGGAGAAAATCCATGAAATGGAAGCCCGGGGCATTGACGTGATTCACATGGAGATCGGTGAACCGGACTTTAATGTGCCTGAATGCGTCAACCGGCTCTGTATTGAAGCCCTGAAGCAAAACGAAACCTGTTATACCAACAGCTTAGGAGACCTTCGTCTGCGTCGGGCCATCAGTGATTATCACAAACGCATCTACGGCACGACTGTGGAACCCGGTCAAATCCTTGTAACCAACGGAACATCGCCGGCCATGCTTCTGCTGTTCAGCGCACTGCTGGACCCCGGTGACGAGGTCATCGTTTCAGATCCCCACTATGCCTGCTATGCCAATTTCATCCGGTATGTCCAGGGGGAACCTGTTTTTGTCAAGGTGCATGAGCAGGACGGCTTTGTCTATAAGCCCGAAGCCATCAGGGAAAAAATCACACCTAAAACCAAGGCTATTTTCATTAATTCCCCGTCCAATCCCACCGGAACCGTCATCCCCGAGACCCGGATGAAGGAAATTGTTGAGGTGGCCAAAGAACATGGACTGTATATTGTTTCCGATGAAATTTACCACGGCCTGACATATGAAGGAAAAGACCACTCCATTTTGGAATTTACCGACCAGGCCTTTGTCCTGAACGGTTTTTCAAAACTGTTTTCCATGACAGGGCTTCGCCTGGGCTACCTGATCGCACCCCCCAAATTTATCCGGGCCCTTCAGGTACTGCAGCAAAACTTCTTTATCTGTGCCAATTCCATTATTCAGTTAGCCGGCGCTGCGGCATTGACCGATGCGGATAGGGAAATCCAAACCATGCGCGATACGTATAATGAGCGCAGGGAATTTATGATCAGGCGATTAAAAGAGATGGGGCTTTCAATGATGGTGGAGCCCACCGGTGCGTTTTATGTTTTTGTGAATTTCAAACATATTTCCACCGATTCCTATACCCTGGCATTTGATATCCTGGAAAAGGCACACATCGGGGTTACGCCGGGCATTGATTTTGGCGCAAACGGGGAAGGGTATCTGCGGTTCTCCTATGCCAATTCCCTGGACAATCTTAAAATCGGGATGAACCGCCTGGAAAAATATTTGAAAAGGTATGCATGAAAATTCGTGCTGTTGAATTTATAAAAAGTGCGGTAAAGCCCGCCCAGTATCCGGAATACGATTTCCCGGAAATCGCGTTTGCGGGCCGATCCAATGTGGGAAAATCCTCTTTGATCAACACCTTGATCAACCGGAAGGATATGGTCAAAACAAGCTCCCGGCCCGGATGCACCCAGCTGATTAACTTCTTTCTGGTTAACGATGGTTTATCCCTGGTGGATCTTCCAGGATATGGATATGCCAAGGTATCAAAAAAAATTAGAGCACAATGGCAGCCTATGGTGGAAACCTATATGGGAACGCGAAAAACCCTGCTGGGGCTGATTCTGCTCATTGATATCCGCAGGGATCCGGGCAAAGAGGAACTTGAGATGGTCCGATGGCTTGAAACAAAACAGATACCCTGTCTTCTGGTGTTGACCAAAGCGGACAAATTGTCTAAAACCAAACAGCTAAAGCAGTTTGATGCAGCCTGTACAGCATTTAACCGGGACCGGAACGGGATCGTTCTTTTTTCGGCTAAAAACCGCCAGGGTCGCCAAACCATATGGGATGAAATCCACAACCTCATTGACTGGTATCAGGAGGAGGAATAGATGTCTAAGATCTCCCGTTCGGGGTTTGTGGGTATTATCGGCGCGCCCAACGCCGGTAAATCCACATTGCTCAATCAGGTTCTGGGTCAAAAAATTTCAATTACATCCAAAAAACCCCAGACCACGCGGGACCGGATCCTTGGTGTTGTGAATCGTCCCCATTCCCAGATCGTGTTCCTGGATACGCCGGGAATTCACAAAAGTACAACCCTGCTTAATCAAAGAATCGTTGCCCAGGCCATCCAGGCCATGGACGATGTGGATTTGATTCTTTTTATGGTGGATGCGGCATCCCGGAACTATGCGTCGGAAAAAATGATCGTAAAGCAGTTTGAAACCGTTCGTAAACCTGTGATTCTGGCGCTGAACAAAATTGATCTGGCCAAAAAAGCGGCTGTGTATGAGCAGGTGGAGACGTTCAAGGATATGTACGCGTTTGAAACCATTGTACCTGTCTCTGCCAGGGAAAATATCCAGATGGATCTGCTTCTTGACGAATTGGAATCCCGACTGCCCCAGGGACCGCCTCTTTACCCCGAAGAGACTTTCACCGATGTTTCCGAAAAATACATGGTCAGCGAAATTATCCGGGAAAAGGTATTCAGACTCACCGGCATGGAAATTCCCTATTCATGCGCTGTAACTGTAGATTCCTTTGAAGTGGAAAAAAAACTGATCGTCATCCATGCGAGCATTCATCTGGTGCGTGATTCCCAAAAAGGTATCGTTATCGGGAAAAACGGAAGCATGCTCAAGCGTATCGGATCAATCGCCCGGAAAGATATTGAACAGATGCTGGGCAGCAAGGTGCTGCTCAAGCTGTTTGTCAAGGTAACCCCGGATTGGGTTTCAAATAAGCGCCACCTCAGTGAGTTTGGATATTAAAGGCTGACGATATGTTTTTTCCTTTTCCCGACGATGCTGCACTGAAAAAGGAACGGGTAAAGGCCAGGCAACTTCGGGCCAGCCAGTGGTGGAAGCGAAAACGATCGTCCGGGATATGTCACTATTGCGGAGAGAATTTCTCTCCCAAAGAGCTGACCATGGATCATGTGATTCCCATTTCCCGGGGAGGGCGCTCGGAGAAATTTAACCTGGTGCCATGCTGCAAGGCGTGCAACACTCAAAAACAACGCATGTTGCCGACGGAGTGGGATGACTACATGTTACGGATAGGGGCTGATAAAAAAAACCAACCGGAATAAATCCCGGTCGGTTTTTATATCTTTATTGTTTTAATAGTTGCTATTTGTTGCTGCACAGCCTGTGGATGGTCTGGGCATGCCATTCGCCACGACCGGAAAAGGTGGGCTGTCCAAGATCAATGAGATGCTTGGCAACCTGATCATAGGTCGCACCTTGTTCCCGCATGGTGTTGATGATATCCATAATGTCATCTCTGGGCATCAGTTCCACGGATTGCCCGGATGATGCGTCTGCCGGAGAAGGCGATGCAACAATCTTTCTGCGCCTTTTTAGAATATTGGAATCTTGATTGGCGTTATGGACTGAGGCTTTCCGGCGTTCTTCCTCAGCAATCTCCGCCTTGAGCAAAGCTTCCACTGTGCCGTCAACATCTTCTTCATCCGAGGCCTGGGACGATGTGTAATGATGCTCAAATGTCGGAGCAATATCCATCTCCTGGTCCGGGGAAAGATTCAGGCGATCCATGATGATCTCAATGGCATCAGCCTGGCGCTGGAGCAGGTCCGCAGTTCTTTCCTGAATCGTAATCATATATTCCTGATTTTTAATCAGAATATCAACCTGGGTGCCTATATTCTCCAAGATATCGGCTAAAAGAAGAGTATTGGGCTCTTCAGACATCTGGTTACCGGGAGTCTGGGGAAGTCCTGGAGGCATAGGGCGTTTCATTTGGGGGGGTCTATTATTACTGGGATAGCCGGATCCACCATATGAATTGAACCTGGATGTGTTTGAATAACACGAATTGTCAAAATTTTTTCTTGTTTTAGGTGTTCTCGGCTTTTCGGCCTGGCCGTTACGAAGGCTTTGTAAAAAATCGTTCATTATAATAACCTCATTCTCCTTGATTCTCCTTATGCCGCATGTATAAATTTTATCGGCTCTGGGGGATTTACCTTGGCCCTCCTTAATCAACTAATGCGTGCAATAATAAGGAGTTATTTATTAATTTTTCTTTGGACAGATCGCAGACGTCTTTATCTAATTTTTCAAGCCGCTTGTCAAGAGGATTTTAACAATTTCCTAATATTAAACAACCGGATATTGTTTATCAAATGTTTATCAAAGGGGGGAGCCGTGCCACCAGATGTCTGCTTCGAAGCATATTGAATACTTCAATAGTGTATGATAACATCATTTAAAAAAATGGCAACCCGTTAAGAAATTATTTTTCGGGCAAAAATTATAAAAAATCGTAAAGAAAGATTGTAGATGAAAAATAAGCACTATGAGCCCCCTTTTACAGTGGATACCCCTGATGTTATTACACCGGATCTGCTGGAACCCATTGAATACGCATATAAGTCCAAACGCAGCATTGATATTAAAATCACCCAGCCCGAATACACGTCGGTCTGCCCCATGACAGGTTTGCCCGATAACGGAACCATCATTATTGAGTATCGTCCGGATGCGCATCTGGTGGAGTTGAAATCGCTTAAATATTATCTGATGCAGTACAGGAACGTCGGGATGTTTTATGAGCATGTGGTCAATAAAATTCTGGACGATCTGGTCTTGGTGATAAAACCCCTTTACATGAAGGTCACAGGCGAATTCACCCCGCGCGGCGGGATTTCGTCCGTGGGATCTGCCGAATATATCAAGCCTTGAGGCCTGCCTCAAAATCCCGGATCATCTCAATGACATGAGCACTGCTTGCAAGGGTGGATAATTCTTTACGGAACGCAGCGGCACCGGGAAATCCCCGGATAAACCATGCAAGCCTTCCCCGAAGCATCCTGCATGCCGTGATTTCTCCGAAATAAGATACATACCCCTGGGTCAGCGATTCCATTTTTCTGAAGATGTCCCGAGGCTCAGGAAGATTGAAAGAGCCATGGACCACATACTGTTCGATCTGTGAAAGGATGAACGGATTGGCCATGGCTGCTCTTCCCACCATGACAGCGTCACAGCCGGTCCTGGAAAGCATGTCTCCTGCGTCCTGGGGCGTAATGATATCCCCGTTACCGATCACAGGAATACGAACCGCCTGTTTAAGTCGCGCAATCAGCTGCCAGTCGGCCTTTCCCCTGAATCCCTGCACAGCTGTCCTGGGGTGAAAGGCAATGGCATTGACGCCCTGGTCTTCGGCGATTTTTGCCAAAGTCACGGCCTGGTCCCCGGAAGGATCCCACCCGCTGCGTATTTTTATGGTAAAAGGAAGGGGGGTGGCATCCCTGACAGCCTTTAAAATTTTACGGGCAAGCGCCGGATTTTTCATTAACGCAACGCCGGCCCCCTGTTTGATCACTTTTCTAACACTGCACCCAAAATTGATATCAATGATATCCGCTGTGCCAAGATCGTTTATAAACGCTGCAGCCTCTCCCATGGCCATCGGATCTGAACCGAAAATCTGTACAGACAAGGGCCGCTCATCTTCCTGTGACTTAAGCAGGGTGATCGTTTTCTCTGCGTTGTAAAATATGCCCTTGGCACTGATCATCTCCGAGCATACCACGGCGCATCCGCAATCCTTTACCATTTGCCTGAATGGCAGATTGGTAATCCCGGCCAGTGGGGCCAGAAAGGTGACACCATTAATTTTTAAATCTTTTATTTTCATGTTCTGTTGTGGGTTTAGTTTTTTTTGGGGGGACAAGCCGGGTTAACCGGTAGCCGGCTCTGTGATATCAAGGCCTGTCCTGGCATAACAGAAAAGGCAATTGTGAAAACAAGGATGGTCTTCATAGGAGCCGATGTCAAAGGATTTTGTGCATTGACATCCCTTTTGGCGCCGCTGACCATAATCGCCGCGAGTTTCGGGATTTCCGCCAAACAAAGTTTTGTAAAGATGCCCATTAATGCAAGCGTTAGGGGATGCATATGCCTGTAATCCGGCCCTCTCCATAAGTTCTTTTTCACAACATAAAAAAAAGTCCATGCCAAGATGTTTAAGAGATTGCGCCATACTGCGGATAATTTTTGTTTTGCGATCCATGCCGGGATCTATGAATTTGAGCATGGGTCTGCCCGACTCACCCATACGCTTGATTCTTGCGGCCACCTTTTTATAAGGATCATAAAAACTGGTAATACATTGTTTAATACCCATCTGTGCCAATTGCCCTGCGATATCTTCAAAGGCGTCAAGGTTGTTAAACACCCGACCACCCTTCTCATAAAAACAGATGGGGTCGAAACGCCAGGCAACCTGTACGGGACTTAAATCCCGGGCAATGCGCCGGGCCTGGGTCAGACGCTCTGAAAGATCGGGCAGCCCGGGTTCAAGATCTTTTAAAGGTGTATTAATGGTAAAATTAAAAAACAGGTGAAATCCTTTTTGGGCTAAAATTTTGTGGGCGCTTAAGTCCAGGAACGGGCCATAGTTTTTGGACCAGAAAACAATGGTATGGATCTCTTTGGGTGTTGCATCAACCCTGCGGGACTGTCTGTTAAACGGATTGGTTACAAAAAAACACCCCTTCTCAATCTGGTCCAGAAACCAGGGCGTATACCATCCTGGTATATCTGTACGTCTGGAGGCGGACAAGATACCGGCAGGAACGGCCAAGCTATGGCTCCTGCCCGTTTTTATGGGCTTTGCGTTTGGAAAAGGAGATAATTTTGCCCTTATTTTTTTCGGGAGGATTATCGGTTTCAGGGGATTCAATATCTTTGCCGTTTCCAGGAGATGTTTCCGACAAGTTGTCGTGTTCAAAGGGCCCGACCGGGGCCGCCACCTTTTCCAGCCGCATACTTTTGCCGTTCATGGAAAAGGTCTCTCCATTGATGTAGTCTGCTTTTAAAATCCAGGTAACAACCTGCAACGGCACCTGCAGCATCAGTAACCTGATCTGGAACCAGTCTTTTTTATGGTCCGGCACAATATCTTCAATTCTGGCGAAACTGACGGGATCGTCTTCTAGGTAAATCAGTACAATATCCTTTATTTCTGCCACACAGCCTCCATCATCAGGCGTTATGTATTAATATTTTTATCTTCGGTCAGACACTCAATACTCAATAGCGTCCGACCCGTAGCATATACCACAGACGTAAAATTATCAAAAGTTCTGATTTGGCATGACTGAAACGTTTCGGATCGTATCGCATTGTGAAGTGTTTCACCGAATGCCATCTGTACAGGCCGTTCTGCATTTTTTATAGTGATCCGGATAAATAATGTTTTGAAAACGTGTAACTATTTTGGCATATTGCTTGCTGTCTTTACTATTGAGATTATTTTTTTATAAAATGACAACGGACCTGCTTAATTCTTATTTTAAAGGAAATGGCGAATGGAATTTTTGTTTGTGGTCGGTTTTGTTGCAGTTTATCTACTGCTTCAAATCTATATTCTTCCTAAAATGGGTGTATCCACCTGAATGCGTGATGCCTGTCAGGTGACAGACAAAAAGAAAAAAAAGAACCCGTTTGAAGATAACGATTGATTGCTATGTAACGCTACCTTATTGTTACCAGGTGTCTGGTAACGTTCTGCGCAACATTGCATAGATGAGACTTTTTCTGCAACGCGGCAGACGTTTGAGTTTGCGTTCAAACACTAAATATACGGGAGAAGTGTGAATAACCAGGGGATCAGGAATCTTAATTTCTTAAACCACATTTTAGATGCCATGGCTGAAGGGTTGTTTACTTTGGACCAGGACGGTAAAATTACAGCCTGGAACCAGGCGATGGAAAATATCAGCGGCTACACCGCCCAAGAGGCGGTGGGACAGCGGTGCTGCCTGATAAAATGCAGCCGGTGTTATGATCAGGTGAATCCGTCGGATATATCCCAATGCGGGGTGCTGGCCCATGGCAAAACAGAAGCCAAGGAGTGCTTTATTCGGCACAAGGACGGTTATGATGTGCCGGTAATTAAAAATGCCAGACTATAGTTCTGGTCATATGACTTGA
>NZ_DDYV01000327.1:0-36540 GCF_002348205.1 Desulfobacter sp. UBA2225
CGGCGCACGGCGCCGGTCAGCACCGAGATTATGTGCAAATAAAATAAGAAGAACACAAAAATGGAGATATAAATGAGTATTGAATTGCTCCCAGAATTTATTCTTAAAAATTATGAAACACATGAATGGAAACATGCTTGCGCTATTTTGAAAGAAGACTTCCCAAGTGAATGGGATGATATAATTTCTGTTTTGACAAATTTTAGACTTAACAAAAGTTGGATTGTTAAACCAGGAGGGCGAAAATCAAAAGTGTCTTCATATATTGATGAATTTCTTTATGAGCGAGGTTGGATTGAAAAAGAGTTCGCTACTCAAGTTGTTGTTGATGACAAAACAATGGATACTCCAACACATAAAGTAGATTGTTTTAAAAATAGAATAGCCTTAGAAATCGAATGGAATAACAAAGATCCTTTTTATGATCGTGATTTGAATAATTTTAGGCTACTATTTGATCTGCGTGCAATAAGTGTTGGTATAATCATAACAAGGTGTGATGAACTTCAAGAACTATTCAATGATATAGGCAGAGGCCAATCCTATGGTGCATCAACCACACATATGAGCAAGTTACTTCCCCGGGTTGAGGGCGGAAGTGGCGCAGGTTGCCCTATTGTTGTTTTCGGAATATCAAAATCTCTTTACGTGGAGGATATGTAATTATGAATGCATCTGATGATTTATTAAATTTTATTGGTAAAAGGAAGTTTTCTACAATACTTGCAGATCCTCCTTGGCAATTTCAGAATCGGACAGGGAAAATGGCACCAGAGCATAAACGATTATCACGTTATTCAACAATGAAATTACAAGAAATAAAAGACTTGCCTGTAGAGGCGATTGCTGAAGAAAGAGCTCATCTCTATTTATGGGTTCCAAATGCCCTCTTAGCAGAAGGAATGCAAGTGATGGAAAACTGGGGATTTAAATATAAAACAAATTTGATCTGGTATAAAATTAGAAAGGATGGTGGCCCTGATAGACGAGGGGTTGGATTTTATTTTAGAAATGTTACAGAAATGATTTTATTTGGTGTTCGCGGGAAAAATATTAGAACTTTACAACCAGGAAGAAGTCAGGAAAATATTATATCATCACGGAAAAGAGAACATAGCCGAAAGCCAGATGAACAGTACGATATAATAGAATCTTGCAGCTGGGGGCCATACTTAGAACTTTTTGCAAGAGGATCAAGAAAAGGCTGGGTTAATTGGGGTAACCAATCGGAAGAATATGCTCCAGATTGGTCAACATATTCAAACCACTCCCAAACAAACAAAGTCATACCATTTAAAAAAGTCAAGATTGGATAAAAAAAGTCAAGATTGGATAAAAAAATGATAAGCTGAAATTTTTATCTTAAAAACCTATGAGATATTATTTTACTAACGAGTTAAATATTTTTGATTTTAATCAACACGTTAACATAATTGCTGAAAATAGTATTTCTCCATTTTATTATGATGTTGCGAATAAAATAAAACTGTATAATTTAGATACATTCTCTTTCTTTCCCAATATACCAGATGATTGTGTTGATTTAATTTTTGCTGATCCACCCTATTTTTTATCATCTGGTGGTATAACTTGCAGTCGTGGGAAAACTGTATGTGTAAATAAAGGAGAGTGGGATAAATCCAGAAATATTGATGACGTGCATAATTTTAATAAGAAATGGTTAAAAGAAAGCAAACGTATTTTAAAAGAAAATGGTTCTATATGGATTTGTGGTACATTTCATAATATGTTTTCAGTTGGTTTTGCCTTACAAGAATTAAATTTCAAAATATTAAATAACATTGTTTGGGAAAAGCAAGACCCCCCTCCAAATTTAACACAAAAATATTTTACCCATGCATCTGAGCACCTTATTTGGGCATCAAAAACAAAATATTCAAAACATACTTTTAATTATGATATCCTTAGAGAAAGTAATAATGGGAAGCCAATAAAGTCGGTATGGCGAGATATATGGAAAATGCCATCTGTTAATAATTCTGAAAAATTTTTTGGTAAACATCCAACACAAAAACCCGAAAGAGTTGTAAAAAGGGCGATAATTGCATCAAGCAATCTATCTGACTTGGTTTTCGACCCATTTTGCGGTAGCGGAACAACTGGAGTCGTATGTAAACAATTAAAGAGAAAGTTTGTTGGTATCGATAACGATAAAAGTATGCTGGAAATTGCTAAAAACAGATTGATAGCAACTGAGAATATTGAAAAAGATGGGAATATGTTGAATGGTAAAAACAGCACATAATCGGGATACATCACAAGTCACGGTAAAGTCATGGGGTCAAACCTTGATTTTTATCCTTACATTTCAACAAGTAAAATGCACCGGATTTCACCAGTGATCTTGGCGTTCTGTCTCAAAACTACCACCTTGAGAAGGCGTACGGCATGCCGTACTGTTATGTTGGTTTAAGATACAAGGAGGTATATATGAGAATATTATCGGTAACAGAAGCCCGTTCCAATCTCTACAGGCTTATCGATCAGACATCATCATCCCATGAGCCAATTATCATCACAGGAAAGAGAGGGAATGCGGTCCTTCTTTCTGAAGAAGACTGGAAATCAATTCAAGAGACAATGTTTTTACTTAACATCCCTGGAATGCGTGAATCCATACAAGATGGAATGTCAACTCCAGTAGAAGATTGCAGTGAGGATCTTGACTGGTGATTTGGAAAGTTGTCTATGCCAAACAAGCTCAGAAGGATGCAAAGAAACTATCAACATCGGGGTTAAAGTCAAAAGCAGAGGAAATCATTGATATTTTAAAGGAAAACCCATACCAAACACCCCCTTCCTATGAAAAACTTGTAGGTGATTTATCTGGTGCATATTCAAGAAGATTAAATATTCAACATAGAATCGTATACCAAGTTATAAATGCTGATAAAATTGTTAAAGTTCTCCGCATGTGGACACGTTATGAATGACAGAATCGGGATAGAACTCCCCCTCACTGAGGCGCTCTCCGACACCACTTGCTTTTTAAATTAGGCGGATCCCCTGATTCCGCCCAATACCATCAGGAGTAGAGCCATGAAATGGCCGAAGGATGCTCGCCACGAGGTAACGCCTCCGAGGGCCCACTGGCGAACCGTTTTGCATGAAGTGATTTTCGAGGCCGACACCCGGTTGGGGAAAGGATTCGACGTATTGCTCATTGTCAGCATTTTGGCCAGTGTTATAGCGGTGATGCTTGACAGTATCGGTGCCGTGCAGTCACATTACGGCAGCTTGCTCTATGGGATCGAGTGGTTATTTACGATTATCTTCACTGTCGAATACCTTTTGCGACTTATGTGTGTCGGCCGGCCACTCAAATACGCCGGCAGTTTTTATGGAGTAGTCGATTTGCTGGCGATCATCCCGACCTACGTTAGCCTATTCCTGCCGGGAAGCCAGTACCTGCTGGTTATCCGAATTCTGCGCATCCTGCGCATCTTCCGTATCCTGAAGCTGGTCCCCTATCTCGGGGAGGCGCGACTCCTTATGAAGGCGCTGCGGGCGAATAGTCACAAGATTGCCGTCTTTATCTACACGGTAATGACCCTGGTGGTCATCTTCGGCTCACTGATGTATGTCATTGAGGGCGGAGCCAATGGCTTCACCAGCATTCCACGCAGCATCTACTGGGCAATCGTTACCCTCACTACGGTCGGATATGGTGATATTTCGCCTCAAACTGTCCTTGGCCAGACGCTGGCGTCGATGGTGATGATTCTCGGCTATGCCATCATCGCCGTGCCTACTGGTATTGTGACCGTGGAAATGTCGCGGGCTTTCGGCCGTAAAGTTTCCACCCAGGTCTGCCCGGAGTGCAGCGCTGAAGGTCACGATGCCGATGCCCGCCACTGCAAGTTTTGTGGTGCGGTGTTGTAATGCTGATTTAAGCGCAATGTTCCAAAAGCGATAAGCTCAGCAATCTTGAAAGGTAAGGCATGATTCACCGAATTCTGGACAAATCAAAACAAAAAGAGTTAGAATCGCTATTCACTTCTCTCTTCACCTCATCAGAGGGTGAAAAAGAAGGCATCTTGATTGGTAAGCTTTCTTCACAGTTGGCATCAAACATCGACAATAATGAAATAATCTGTTTCGGCGTATATGAAAATGAAACACTCATCGGTTCTATTTTCTTCACTCGCCTTAAGTTTAGTACGCCTATTCAGGTTTACATGCTTGCCCCAGTTGCAGTAAGCGCTGAACATCAGGGGAAAGGCATCGGACAGGAACTAATCAATTACGGGCTTAATGAGCTGAAAAAACGCTCTGTTAATGTTGCGGTCACATATGGAGATCCATCCTTCTATTCAAAGGTAGGGTTTCAGGCGCTTTCGGAAAATTTAATTCAGGCTCCGCTAAAGCTTTCAATGCCTTTTGGCTGGCTTGGCCAATCTTTAACGGGGGAGCCAATTCCTACTATTAATGAACATCCCGTGTGCGTTAAGGAATTCAATGACCCCGTCTATTGGTAAACAAAAGAACATAATCGGGATAGGACTCCCCATCACTGAGGAGCCCTCCCACACTCCCCGCCTCCATCCGGCTGGATCTAAGACTTGCCAAATGTATTGGAATTTTATACATTTGACTCACTTTTAATAAGATGTGCCGTGCCCGGCACACCACAAAACGCCGGCAGAACAGTTCTGCTCAGCGCGCCGTTATTTCTTTAAAAGAGAATGCAATGACTATAGACGCTATTAAAAAATCGAAACAAGCATTTCTGATACTTGGACTATTTTTAGCCATAGCAATTACAATTAATTTTTTTGTTTTGAATTTTTTTGATCAGAAAAGTTCATATCGAGCAGCACATAGCTTGGTTGGAATTCTCTCTTTAATGGGGTTTGTATTCACTTTCTCAAGCTCAGTTCGTTCAAAAATCAGATTAATATTTATGTTTTTTATTTCACTTATTCCATGTTATTTCGGAACAATTTTTTCAGATCTGGATATTACATTGCTAGGAATTGGGCAACATCGAAATCCAATTTTTCACAGTGGATTATTGTTCTTTTTAATTTTATTTGTTGCCAGACCTTTCAAATCGGTATTCCTGGCATTAATTGTTGTGGGTTTTGGCGTCGGCCTAGGTTCTCATCTAATCTGGGATTTATTCGACCAGGCAGATGTACGATGGATTCCTGGTGGATTCCTCGACAGTTTTTGGCTTGGCATTAACGGACTATTTTGTTTAATTTTTGCCAGAAGTTTTTTATTGTTTCGGTTGGATAGTTCTAAAACGAAATCTACATAAAGAAAAGAAATGAGGATTTTAAGAAAATACCTAAACAGTATCTTGTTAAACGTTTAGGGCTTGGTCATAACATCGGCCACNNTGGCCTAAAATATGACCAAGGCCAACGTTTAGAAAAAATTGGTGAACTAAAAAACAACCCAAGGCCGGATGGAAGTGAAAAGCTAACAAGCTATGATTTATATAACAACAGCGTCTGGAATAAAATTATGAAAATTACCGTATTAGACTATGGGGCGGGCAATGTCCGCAGCCTGATCAATGCTGTGGAAAAAATGGGCGGCAGCATTAAAATGGTTGAGAAACCTGAAGATATCCTGGCAGCAGAAAGGCTTATTTTCCCTGGTGTGGGCAATTATGGGGCCATGCTTGAAATCCTTCATGAGCGTGGGTTTGTGGCGCCTCTGCGGGAATATCTCAACGCTGACCGGCCGTTTCTGGGCATCTGCGTGGGTATGCAGGCCCTGTTTGAGGGCAGTGAGGAAGAGTTGGTCCCCAACGAGAGCATTGGATTTTTTAAAGGCCGGGTGAAACGTTTCAGAACTGAACTGTCCGTGCCCCACATCGGGTGGAACGGAATCCACATCAAACAGGACTCCCCTTTTCTTGACGGGGTGGAGCCGGATACAAAATTTTATTTTGTCCATTCCTACCATGTCGTGCCCGAAAATTCCGACGTTATCCTGACCACCACCACCTATGATTACCCTTATGCCTCGGCTGTGCAGCAGGGCAATATTATCGGCACCCAGTTCCATCCGGAAAAAAGCGGGGCTGCCGGCATGAAGCTGCTTGATAATTTCATCCACTCAGATAGCCTTAAAGCCCGGGGGCCTGCTGACATACCGACTAAAGGCCTGTCAAAACGGGTGATTGCCTGCCTGGATGTCCGCTCCAACGACAATGGGGATTTAGTGGTCACCAAAGGGGATCAGTACGATGTCAGGGAAGCGGGCAGTGTTAGAAATCTTGGCAAACCCGTGGATTTGGCCCGGAAATATTACGAGGAGGGCGCTGACGAGATCACCTTTTTAAATATAACAGGATTCAGGGATTTTCCCCTGGAAGATATGCCCATGCTAAAGGTCCTGGAAGAAACCTCAAAGCAGGTGTTTGTGCCCCTGACCATTGGCGGCGGAATCCGGGAATTTACAGATGCCCAGGGCCGGCACTATTCATCTTTGGATGTTGCGTCCCGGTATTTCAGGGCCGGTGCGGATAAGGTGTCCATTGGATCTGATGCGGTGTACATTGCCATGGCATACCTTGAATCCGGGCAAAAAACAAAGAGATCAGCCATTGAAGAGATTTCAAGGGTTTACGGGGCCCAGGCCGTGGTGATTTCCGTTGATCCCAAAAGGGCATGGGTCGCTTCCCCGGAAGATGCACCCAAGCACCATGTGGTCAAGGTGACATCCGGGGAAAAAGGCCCCAACGGTGAAGCATATTGCTGGTACCAGTGTACGGTGAGCGGGGGCCGGAAAGCCATGGACATTGATGCCGTGGCCCTGGCAAAGGCCTGTGAAGCGTTGGGGGCCGGTGAAATCCTGCTCAACTGCATAGATAAGGATGGAACAAACTCCGGGTTTGATCTGGACCTGATCAATGCCGTTCGCAGCAATGTCACTATCCCGGTGATTGCCTCTTCCGGTGCCGGGTGTGAGGCGCATTTTTCCGAAGTGTTTAAATGTACAAAGGCTGAAGCGGCATTGGCCGCAGGTATCTTTCACCGGGAAGAAGTGCCCATCCAGTCAGTGAAACAGCATCTTGCCGAACAGGGCATTGAGGTACGAAAATGACTTGAGATTAAAGGTTCAGGCAACCTTTAACAGCATTTCTACCGCATCCATCCGGCAGGCGAAGTCCGCGATAATTTTCAATGTATCTTCGGCTGAAATACCAATATGGTCCATGGCCTGCGGATGGAACCGATACGCAAGTCCGTCCGCCCCCACGCCCATGCCCATCATCATGCATATGCAATCGGATAGATAGACCACAGCGAGATCCTTGTCCCTGACCATGGTCTCGCTGCTAAGATGATGGTTACGGATGATTCCGACCATTCTGGGGGAGAACTTCCACATTTTGGCAATCATTGCGCCAAGCTCGGCATGGTCGACGCCGATAATCTGTTTTTCAGCCTCCATAAAACTGAAGTTTTCATTAATTACCAGATTGGAGATTTTTTCAAAGGCATCCTGAATGAATTTATCCAGAACGGTTTTGCCGATATCCTTGAGAAGAGCTGCCGTGAATATGCTGTTTTTATTGGGCAGATCCAGTTGGACGGCCACCTGTTTTGCAATGAGGGCCGACGATACGGAATATTTCCATAACGCGCCTTCGTGCAAATCATACCCTTTCTGGGTGCCTTTGGCTACCTGGGCACTTACCTTGAGCATTACCAGGTCCACAACATGGTCTGTACCCAGCATCATGGCGGCTTCCTGGATGGTTTCAGCGGGGTGTTTCAAACCAAAATATGCGGAGTTGGCAGTTCGAAGGAGATCTGCGGTAATGGCAGGATCGTACTGGATGATTTTGGTGATCTCGTTCATGGATGCATTGGGGTCATCTATGATTTCCAAAAGGGAGGTGACCACTGCAGGGATGGGTTTTAGGTTTTTTATTTCCTTGATCACTATTTGCAGGTTGGTCATAACTGCACCTCTCCTAATCCGGATGTTTTCAAATAAATCTTTCCGGAGGCTATTTCCATTGTTACTGTCCGGTTTGAATACCCCCCCACAGCCTGTTTCCAGATGGAAACATTATTTTTGGTCAATATCTGCATCAGTGCTGAATAGTTTTGTCTGCCGATATTGAAAATTCCTTCCTGTTCCATAATTTCAGCTCCGCCTGCAACAAAGACTTTAATTCTGGATTTTTCAGCACCCAGCGCATATACTTGTTTAAACAGCTCCGGAATGCCGGTATCAGCGAACATGAACGGATTGCTTTTTGCCTTTATTTCATCAATGGCGGAGTTCGGAAGTATATAGTGAAGTATTCCTCCGACTCCGGCCTGGGGATCATATATTGCAAGCCCGACGCATGAACCAAGCGAGTATGTCACAATGGTATCACCGGTCCGGTTGCTGACTTTCATATCTGCTATACCTACGATGTGTTCCATCTTACCTCGATTCTTTAGAGTAAGTAACGGCGGGACGCGTCCTCAATATGATAAAAATCGTTAAAACGGAATATCATCGTCCGGAACGGATTGGTCATACCCCTCTGGCGTGCCGGGCTGGGCAGATCCCTGGAAATTATCTGAATTGGGCGCAGGTCGGTTTGGGGTATATCCACCACGACCGCCGGAATTCGGTTGATTCTGATATCCGCCTCTCTGATAATCTGATTCCCCTGCACCGGACTGGCTGCCGCCATCCCGGCTGCCTAGAAACATAAAGTTTGAAACGACAATTTCCGTGGTGTAGTGTGTCTGCCCCTCTTTTTCCCAGGAATTGGTCTGCAGCCGCCCTTCAATATAAACCTGCTTTCCCTTGGATAGGTATTTTTCACAGGTTTCAGCCTGTTTTCCAAAGACTTTGATCCTGTGCCATTCGGTTTTTTCCTGGCGCTCTCCGGTGTTTTTGTCGGTCCAGGCTTCGGTAGTGGCCAATGGAAAATTTACCACTGCCAGTCCCTGCTGGGTATACCTGATTTCAGGGTCTTTTCCCAAATTACCGATAAGGATGACCTTGTTTAAACCTGCCATATTCAACTCTCCTTCACTATTTAATAATCTAAGGAAGAGACTTCCAGCGCATGCTTCTGGATAAAATTGCGCCGGGGTTCCACCTCTTCTCCCATGAGCAGGGTAAATATCTCGTCTGCCTTTTCCGCATCTTCAATCTCCACCCTGAGCATAATCCGTTTTTCCGGATTCATGGTTGTTTCCCACAACTGGTCTGCATTCATCTCACCCAGACCTTTGTAGCGCTGTATATTGATCCCCTTTTTGGCTTCGACCATCAGAAATTCGTACAGACCCTGTAAATCCTCAAGGATATTTACTGTTTTTGCATCAGCCGCCTTCGAGGAAAGGGAAAAGGGCGGGCGGTTCAGGCCTTGTATTTTTTCATAAGCCTGGCGCATTTTCTGGTAGTCGTTAGTGCCAAGGATTTCCCTTCCCACACGCAGCAGCTTTGTCTGGCCTGCGTTGTCCAGAATATCCATTTCATAGATATTTCGTTCCTCGTCAAATTCGATATCCTGGGGCGTATATCCTTTGCCTTTCAAGGTCATGGAGAGGGCCTCAAGGTTGCTTTTTTCTTCCAGGAAGCGTTTTGAACTGACCCCTTCCGTGATCAAGGTAAACAGAAGATCCGTATCAAAGTCGCGTTTGTGGAGCTGGTTCATGCTGTTGTAGTAGTCTGTCATGTTCAGCAAAAATGCATAGAATTCATCTTCGGTCAGGGGCGTGTCCTGGTCGTTGATCACGATCTGTTTCTGGGATGAAATTCTGCGGATCAGGTAATCGGCGTATTCATTTTCATTTTTCAGGTATACGCCGGTTTTCCTTGATCCCACCCTGAAAAGCGGGGGTTGGGCAATATACAGATAGCCGTTTGATATCAGATCCGGCATCTGGCGGTAAAAAAAGGTGAGAAGCAGGGTCCGGATATGGGAGCCGTCCACGTCCGCATCCGTCATGATAACCACCTTATGATAGCGGATTTTTTCTATGTTGTACTCTTCGCTGCCCGCGCCTGTGCCCAGCACAGTAATGATATTTTTTATCTCGTCACTTCTGAGAATTTTGTCGAACCGGGCCTTTTCCACATTCAGGATTTTACCTTTCAACGGAAGGATGGCCTGGAATCTGCGGTCCCGGCCCTGTTTGGCAGAGCCGCCTGCAGAATCGCCCTCCACAAGGAAGAGTTCACGCTCTGCCGGATCGGCAAACTGGCATTCGGCAAGTTTGCCCGGCAATGTGGAGTCAAGCAATGTTCCCTTTTTACGGGCAAGCTCCCTGGCCCGTTTGGCCGCATCCCTGGCCCGTGCCGCATCCACACCCTTGGCGATGATCTTTTTGGCTACAGTGGGATTTTCTTCCAGGAACTGGCCCAGTTTTTCATTGAGCAGGGATTCAACAATGCCCTTGACCTCATTGTTGCCCAGTTTTGTTTTGGTCTGGCCTTCAAACTGGGGCTCCATAAGCTTGACCGAGATGATGACGGCCAACCCCTCTCTCATGTCATCCCCGCTGATCTTGATGCTCTGCATGTTTTTGGGCAGATTGGGGTTGCCTGAGATATAGGCATTCACCGTACGGGTCAGGGCAGCTTTAAACCCGGATACATGGGCTCCACCCTCAATGGTCCTGATATTGTTGGCAAAAGAGTACAGTTTCTCCTTAAAGGTGTCATTGTACTGGATGCCCACCTCTATCTGGACATCGTTTTTATCCCCTTCAATGTGGATGGGATCGTGCAAGGGCGTACAGGACCGGTTGAGATATTCCACAAAGGAGACGATTCCGCCTTCATAATAAAACTCATCCTTCTGGGCGGATCGCTCGTCTTCTATAACGATTTTGATCCCTTTGTTCAAAAAAGCCAGTTCCCGCATACGCCGGGACAAGGTCTCATAGCTGAACTCATTTTGGTTCATAATGGTGAAATCCGGGGAAAACGTGATCCTGGTTCCCTGTTTTTCCGTATCACCCATGACTTCAAGTTCAGTGCGTTTGTGCCCTTTGGAATAGGTCTGGTTGTATGTTTTGCCGTTTTTGAACACCTCCATGATCAGATGTTCGGACAAGGCATTGACAACGGAGATACCGACACCGTGAAGGCCGCCGGAAACTTTATAGGCACCTTTATCAAATTTTCCGCCGGCATGCAGTTTGGTCATGACCACCTCGCAGGCCGGTATGTGTTCGGTTTCGTGCATTTCAACCGGGATACCCCGGCCGTTGT
Organism: Desulfobacter sp. UBA2225; assembly: GCF_002348205.1. Lineage (NCBI taxonomy): Bacteria > Pseudomonadati > Thermodesulfobacteriota > Desulfobacteria > Desulfobacterales > Desulfobacteraceae > Desulfobacter > Desulfobacter sp. UBA2225. The sequence goes on from NZ_DDYV01000327.1 coordinate 11,218, forward strand.
CCTCCACGCTCACCGACATATCTTCGTGGATGGTGACAAGAACCGTATCACAATATCCTGCCATGGCCTCATCAATACAATTGTCCACCACCTCATATACCAGATGGTGCAGGCCTTCGAGATCCACGTTGCCGATGTACATGGACGGTCTTTTCCGGACAGCTTCAAGGCCTTCTAAAACTTTGATGGCGCCTGCGCCGTAATCTTTACTTCCTTGGTTTTTATTCATGATATATGTATGGACATTATTACGCAGATAAGGTTATTGTTTTTCATGCTTTTAACGATGCAGGGGCTTTTGCTGTCTTTGATGTTCAATGTCACAATTTCGTCTTCGAACAGATTAAGGGCGTCCATGAAGTACCTCGGGTTAAATGCGCTTTTGATCTCTTCTCCTGAAAAACCAACCATTAGCTGTTCTTTTGACTCGCCGATCTCAGGGTTTGTGATGGTAACGGTCAGGTTATTTTCCGTGAAGTTGAATATAACGCTTTTATAATCTTCCGAGGTAAGGATGGATACCCGTTTCATCAGTGTTAGAAACATTGCCCGGTCAACTTCAATGGGAATCATCTCCTCGAAATTCATGACAAGCCTGTAGTCCGGATAGTCGCCTTCGAGTAGTTTGATCATGATGGATTCATTGGCCCGCTGGGACACGAAATGATTGTCCTTGGCGCCCACGTTGATGGTTTCAATGTCAGAATCAATGAATTTTCCAAGTTCGACCAGCCCTTTTTTGGGGATGATTACCCGCGAACTTCCCAGATCAAGATCTCCGGTAAACGGCGCATCAAAACAGTGAAGCCTTCTTGAATCCGTTGAAACGATCCGCAGCACTTCCTCTCCGTCGACCACGGCTTTTTCAATCAGGGAACCCAGGACATAGGTTCTTTTTTCTTCGCTCAGGTATCCCACCACAGAAGATACGGCCACCATCTTTTTCAGGTCTTTGGCTGCAATTTCTATGAAATTGACGTTTTCAATCACAGGGGTTTCAGGAAAGTTTTCATAATCCGAGGAGACAATATGGTAAACACTGTCCCCGGATCCTATTTCAACCCACCGGTTTTCAACCTCATTGATGCTGATATTTTCATTGGGATATTCTCTGATGATTTCAAAGAATTTTTTTGAGTTGATAGACAGAAGTCCCGGGGTGTCGACTTGCGCCTCATAGGTGCCGGTGAAAACCGTTTCAAGGTCATTGGCCGTGATGGTTATCGTTGATTCAACCGCCTTGATCAAGATATCGGAGGTGATTTTTAAATTTGTTTTTCTGCCGGTTATACCCTGAATTTTTGCCAGAACTTCCAGGATATCCTTTTTATTGAAGGAAAATTTCATTTAGAATCCTTTTTTTATCATCTGTTAAACCCACTAAGTCTATAATAAACTGTCTGATTTATCAAGAGAAATGGCAGCGACGGTACGCCTTGATACTCTGCGTTACGGGCCTGTTCAGGATGGTGGGGGCAGATAAAAAATTCAGGGTTCTGCGGCAAAAAAGACCTGAGCCGGTTTGGGGGTTGAACAGGTTTCGTTCAGCCACCTGGCCTTATCTTTGATGGGGCCGTCCTTCATCAACCGTGCCTGTTCCGGACATGCCTTGATGCAGGCGCAGCATAGAATACAGTCTGCAGCAATGGTGGCAAACCCGTTTTCCGCATCAATGGCTTTTGATGGACAAACCGTGGCACAGATCCCGCAGTTTGTGCATGCATCCGTCACCTCAATGAAGTCCGGGGCACCCTTGCCCATGCCCTCTTTGTACGGAAAATTTCCCGGTACCTTTAAGGCTGCAATTTTCTTTAAATCCTTGGTCTTTTTTAGCAGCTTTCCGGTATTGTTGCCAAAGTCTTCGGCCTGTTTCAGGTCGTTTTCATCCGGCCGGTTCATGGCAACGGGAATATCTGTGCTTGCAAAGGAGTGTTCGCCGATAAAGGCCGCCCCGGAAACCGGGATAAATCCGCATACCGACGCGATATCCTTAAGTTCCAGCAAAGCGTCATCATATTCCCTGTTACCGTATACCACGGTGAGTATGGCCGGGGTGTTGGAGGCCGTCAGTTTTTTAAAAAAATCCGCGGCATCCGCGGGCACGCGGCCGGCATACACCGGCGCTCCAAGGAGCACGATATCATTGTGATCAAAGGACGCAAGCACGGTGCTTCGACTCTCCGGACGGGTGAAATTGACGGCGGTTATTTCGGACCCACTGATTTCCAGACTCCGGGCAAGACCCTGGGTTATGGCCCTAAGAACCGTTTCGGTTGTTTTGGTGGGACTGAAATATACAAGAGTGATTTTTTTCATGCCTGAAACCTCCATATCTTATATTCTATCGTATCCTGGTATTCTCCACAAAGGGTAAAACGGCGCTCTTCAATGCCGCCATATCATCGGCGTTTAGAAAATGATCATCCACGGCGGCAAAATTCGGATCCAGCAAATCCACCTTGCGGGAGCAGGGCTGGAGTACATAGGATGCTGCCCCCCGGATCATCCTGCCGATATTTTTCATGATATCAGGCGTGACAAAAGGCTTTGCGCAGGTGGTCCTGAATTCATAGGCTGGCGCTTTTGCCATGATCAGTGAAATACTTTCCATGACCCGATCCAGGTGTCCGGGGTTTTTCATTACCATGGGATAGTGGTCTATATCTGTTTTAATATCCATGGCCAGATAATCCAAAAGCCCCAGGTCAAAAAGCGCGTCTATGATCCTGGGGGCCGTGCCGTTGGTATCCAGCTTGACTTTATATCCCATCTGCCTGACCGTTTGGATAAAATCCGTCAGGTCCGCTTGAAGGGTGGGTTCTCCGCCGGTAATAACAATCCCCTCGATCATGCCTTTGCGTTTATCGAGAAATTCAAAAATTTTTTTCTGATCCGCGTTGTCGGACCGGCTCGAGTTTAATTGATTTAAACCCGAACTGCCGCCCCCGCAGGGAACGGCAGTTCGGGCAGCAAGATCCGGATTGTGACAATAGGGGCAGGTGAAGTTACACCCCCGCGTAAACAGTACACAGGCTATGGTTCCCGGAAAATCGATCAGGGAGTTTTTTTGAAATCCGCCAATATCCATGGGCAACGGTTTTCGAACCGTTATGATGCCATCTTTGCCGCCGTCTTCTGGGCGGTATAGGTCTTGCGCATGTTAAATTCCGTCTGCTTGCCGTTGTTCCACTGGCTTATCGGCCGCAGATAACCCACCACCCTGGAGTATATTTCCGTATCGGCATTGCAGATTTCGCATTTGGCATGTTCCCCTGAGATATAGCCGTGGGAGGGGCAGACACTGAAGGTGGGTGTCAGGGTGAAGTAGGGCAGGCGGAAGGTGTTGGACACTTTGGATACCATGTGTTTGACCGCCTCAATGTCTGAGACCTCCTCACCCAGGAACAGGTGCTGAACCGTACCGCCCGTGTATTTGGTCTGCAGTTCGTCCTGAAGTTCCAGTGCCTCAAACAAGTCGTCCGTATAGTTCACCGGCAGGTGAGTGGAGTTGGTGTAAAAGGGGTCTGAGCCGTTTTTGAACTCCTCTTCATTGGCACATATAATGTGTTTGAATTTCTTTTTATCCAGTTTGGCAAACCGGTAGGTGGTGCCTTCGGCAGGGGTTGCTTCCAGATTGAATATTTCACCGGTACTTTCCTGCAGGCTTTCGATTTTGCTTCGGATATGATCCATGGCCTTGATGGCAAAGGCCTGTCCCCGGGGTGTGGCAATGCCGTAGTCTGTGCCCAGGAAATTCAGGCAGGCTTCATTCATACCGAGAACGCCGATGGTGGAAAAGTGGTTGCGCCAGTAAACGCCTGTATTTTCCTTAATTTTTCTTAAATAGAATTTTGAATAGGGGTACAGGTCGCCTTCGGTGAACTTTTCAAGAATTTTGCGTTTGATGCCCAACGATTTTGCGCTGATGTCAATCAGTTTATCCATGCGGCTGAAAAAATCAGCCTCATCCTGGGCAAGGAGCCCGATCCTCGGCAGATTCAAGGTAACAACCCCGATGGAACCGGTCAGCGGATTTGCACCGAAAAGTCCGCCGCCACGCTTGCGCAGCTCCCGGTTGTCCAGCCGGAGCCGGCAGCACATGGAGCGCGCATCTTCGGGGTCCATGTCGGAATTGACAAAGTTGGAAAAATAGGGGATTCCGTATTTGCCTGTCATTTTCCAGATGTTTTTCAATTTGGGATTGGCCCAGTTAAAATCTGCAGTAATGTTGTAGGTGGGAATCGGAAATGTGAATACCCGGCCCTTGGCATCGCCGTCCATCATCACTTCTGCAAAGGCGGAATTGATTATGTCCATCTCATCCTGGAATGCGGCATAGGTCTCTTTCTGGTATTTTCCACCAATGATGACAGGGGTGTCCTTGAGCATGGCAGGCACGTTCAGGTCCATGGTGATATTGGTGAAAGGCGTCTGAAAGCCTACCCGGGTGGGAATATTGATATTGAAAACAAATTCCTGCAACGCCTGTTTGACCTCTTTGTATTCAAGGTCGTCATACCGGACAAAGGGGGCCAGCAAGGTGTCGAAATTGGACATGGCCTGTGCCCCTGCCGCTTCTCCCTGCAAGGTATAGAAAAAGTTGACGACCTGGCCCAGGGCGCTTCTGAAATGTTTGGGCGGGGAGGATTCCACCTTGCCGGCCACGCCTTTGAATCCTTCAAGGAGCAGGTCCTGCAGATCCCACCCCACACAATATACGGACAGAAGGCTTAAATCATGGATATGGATATCTCCGCTATAATGGGCATCCCGGATGGCCGGGGGATAGATTTTATTGAGCCAGTATTCGGCGGTGATATCCGATGAGATATAGTTGTTCAGTCCCTGGAGGGAGTAACTCATGTTTGAGTTTTCCCGGACCTTCCAGTCCATGCGGCTGATGTAAGATTCCATGAGCCCGACATTCTCATTGATGGCGATTTTCCGGATCTGGTTGTGCTGCTCCCGGTAGATAATGTATGCTTTGGCTGTTTTGTAAAACGGGGAATCCAGCAGTACCCGCTCCACAATATCCTGGATCTCCTCGACCTCGGGAATGGCACCCAGTTGAAGTTCGCGGGCAAGGGTCAGTACCCGCATGGTCATTTTTTTGGCATCCCTGCCGTTGAATTCTTTGGTCGCTTCACCCGCTTTGATCAAAGCATTTGTTATTTTAGAAGAATCAAACGCAGCTACCCGTCCGTCTCTTTTTTTGATTTGTTCAAACATCTGACTACCTCTTGAAATCTGATTGATATTCGCATACTCTGATGAGAATGCAGTCGGGGGGACCCGGTCTGCAAACCAAATCTAACTCAATATATAGTTGCGTGTCAAGAAGAAAATACTATATATTGTGTTTTTAACACGAATAACATAAGGGTGACATGCAGCTTGACCAGAATCCGTTTTTTAGAAAAACCATAACGCCGTGGTATGATTCCAATTTCGCCTGTTGGGTGCTGATTTGCTCCATGGTCCTGGTTTTTTGTTTTGCCGTGAGTGGGGTGATCGTGGCCGGTGACGACCCTAAGCTTGTCCGCCATATATGGTTTCCGTTCATGCTGGCGGGTTTTTCCGGTTTTCTGGTTGTTAAAGTTTATGTGCGGTTAAACATCAGGAGCAACAACGAGTAAATTATCCTGATATGTCTCCGACGACCTCTAAAAGATGATGAACAATTTTGGCCGTAACCCCCCATATTACCACATCCTTATATGGATAGGTCGGCTCCATAACACCGGGGTTGTGACCGGCATAGCCTTTTCCCCGGTGGGTCTGCCAGAGCGTTTCAAACGGAATTTCAAGCACCATTGAAATTTCTTCGGTATCAAAAACGACGTCATCTTTCCGGTTCCAGAAACCTGTAAATGCCTGGATGTCACGGTTTTTCACGGTCTGAAAATGGCCCAGCGATCCGATATACTGCACATTATCAGAAACAATGCCTGTTTCTTCGTAAAGTTCACGAAAGGCCGCCTGCCTGGCCGAAGCATCTGTTTTGTCCACGTGCCCGCCGGGAAAAGCCATCTGGTTGCGCCAGGCATATCCTTCCCGGTCCGCTTTCCGGATAAACAGCAGGGCCGGTTCCCGGCTGAAAAGAAAGAGCGCCATTACGGTTGTGGGCTTAAACAGCCCAGGATCCGGGGGCGGCGGGTGGGAGGCCGAGGAAATGGCGGAATGAATTTTTTCAATATATGAGGAGGTGTTCATGAACTATCCTTTTAAACAATGTCCATTGATCAAATTTACAATCTTAATCTGCCCTTGTCAAACCGGGGCTTTTTGAATTTTAACCCGTTATCTTGACAATTAGTTTTTTGCGATAATTATTATTAAAAATTTAATTTTATTTAATTGTTAAACTGTTAAGTCCTTAGGAGATATAATGCCAGAAAAAGAAACCAGACAATTTAAAACCGAAGTCCAGCAGCTTTTGCATCTGATTATCCACTCTCTTTATTCCAACCAGGAGATTTTTATCCGGGAGTTGATTTCAAACGCCTCGGATGCCATTGACAAGGCCAGGTTCAAGGCACAGACAGAACCGGATCTGTTTTCAGATGACAATGATTACCATATCCGCCTGGCTGCGGATAAGGACGCCAAGACCTTCACCATTACGGATAACGGTATCGGCATGACCTTTGACGAGGTCAATGACAATATCGGCACCATCGCGCAATCCGGCACCGCCGCCTTTATGGAAGCCCTGGAAAAATCAAAAAATGAAACAGGTCTCTCCCCGGAACTCATTGGTCAGTTTGGCGTGGGCTTTTATTCAGCGTTTATCGTGGCAGACAAGGTGCGTCTGGACACCAAAGCCCCTGGCCAGGAAAAGGGTGTACGGTGGGAATCCGACGGCAAGGGCGAATATACCCTTGAAGAGATTGACAAGGAAAAACGGGGTACGCAGATTACCTTATTCCTCAAAGATCCGGAAGAGGGAGACCAGGATTTCACCGAAGAGTACACCATCCGCCACATTGTTAAAAAGCATTCCGATTTTGTCACCTATCCCATCATCATGAACGTGGAGACCAGCGAGCCTATTCCTGAAAATGAGATCATCAGGGGTAAAGACGGCAAGCCCATCGGGGAGACATATCGGAAAGTCAAAAAAGACGAGACCCTCAACTCCATGAAAGCCATCTGGGCCAAATCCAAGGACGATGTTACCGAGGATGAACACAAGGAGTTTTATAAGCACATTTCCCATAACTGGGATGACCCCTGTGAAATTATTCACAAAAAGTTTGAAGGGGTTACCGAATATGATGTGCTTATGTATCTTCCCTCCAAGGCCCCCTTTGATATGTTCCGGGCGGAACGTAAACACGGCATGCAGCTTTACTGCAAACGGGTGTTCATCATGGATGACTGCAAGGAACTTTTGCCCGAGTACTTGGGATTTGTCCAGGGCGTAGTCGATGCTCCGGATTTGAATCTTAATGTCAGCCGCGAGATTCTGCAGGAAGACCGCCTGGTCAGAAATATCCGCAAGAACCTGGTTAAACAGATTTTTTCCGTGCTTGAAGGCATGGAAGATGAAAAATATATTCAATTCTACGAGGAGTTCGGCCAGGCGCTTAAGGCCGGTATCCCCACGGATTATGACAACAAGGAACGGCTGGCATCGTTGCTGCGTTACAAAACCACCAAGTCCGGCGATAAATATGTAACCCTTGACCAGTACATTGAGAATATGAAAGAGGACCAGAAAGAGATTTACTATATCACAGGTGAAAATCTGGCCTCCCTTCTCAATTCCCCTTTGCTTGAGGCGCTCAAGGCAAAGGACTACGAAGTCCTTCTCATGGTGGACCCCATTGATGAATGGGTGACCCAGTCCCTGCCCGAGTACAAGGAGAAGAAACTGAAAAGTGCTGAAAAAGGCGATCTTGACCTGGAGAAGGTGGATGACGAAAAGAAAAACGAGTATTCAGCACTGCTCTCTTTTCTTAAAGGCAAGCTGGAAAGCAAGGTCAAGGATGTGGTGGTCTCCAAACGGCTCAAGAACTCTATCTCCTGCCTGGCAGGCGACGAGTGGGCCATGAGCGCTTACATGCAGAAAATTCTGAAAGCTTCGGGTCAGAAAGCCCCGGATCAGAAACGCGCTTTGGAGGTCAATGTCAATCATCCGGTTATGGAAAAGATCAAGTCCGTATTTGAATCCGATACGACCAATCCGGTGCTTACGGACTATTGTGATCTGCTTTATGATATTGCCGTGATTTCCGAAGGCGGCAAGCTTGATAATCCGTCACGATTTTCCGCCCTTGTAGGAGATCTCATGGCAAAATCCATATGAAAATTTATCTTGAAAGCCTGGGTTGTTCCAGAAACCAGGTGGACAGTGAGATTATGCTTGGCCGGTTGGTCGCCGCCGGCCATCAGATTATAACCGATCCGGCCCAGGCTGACGCCATTATTGTTAATACCTGCGGGTTTATTTCAACCGCCTCCCAGGAGGCGGTTGATGTTATTTTGGAGATGGCGGAATTTAAAACCACCGGTTCGTGCCGGCGGCTGGTCGTCACCGGCTGTCTTGTCCAGCGATATAAGGATGACCCGGATCTTTTGGACAGTCTGCCGGAGGTGGATGCTTTTTTAGGCACCGCAGCCTGTGACCATATCGTAAAAGCGGTGGAAAATACCGACAAGGTGCCGTTTACCCTGTTTCCGGAGCCCGACGCCCGGCAGGTAGACACCCCTGTGCAGGCACGGGAGCTTCTTAATGAAAAAATCGCTTACATCAAAGTGTCCGAAGGATGCAGCCGCCACTGTACCTATTGCATTATTCCCACGCTGCGGGGACGTCAGCGTTCTCGGCCTATAGAGCTGATCTGCAGGGAGGCTTCTGCCCTTCTGGATAAGGGGGTTAAGGAGATCATTCTCACAGCGGAAAACACTACCGATTACGGCCTGGATCTGGCCGGCCCGGCCTTTCATACGGTTCTTGAAAAAACTTCAAAAAAGATGGCTCAAAAAGATCCGTCCGCCTGGCTTCGATTCCTATATACCCATCCGCGTACCCTTGATGAACGGGTCATTGAAGCAGTGCAACGCCATGCCAACATCTGTTCATACTATGATGTGCCCATCCAGCATGCCCAGGATGAGGTCCTAAAACGCATGGGCCGACCCTATACCGGGCAGGATCTTATCCGGCTTTTTTCCGATATCCGTCGCCTCGATCCGGACGCCGCGTTAAGGACCACCATAATTGTCGGATTTCCCGGTGAAACAGATCAGCAGTTCAAGGAGCTTTTGGCGTTTATACAGGAGGTCGAATTTGATTTTCTGGGTGTTTTCACCTATTCAGACTCCCAAGATCTGCCCGCCCACAAGTTAAGCGGTCATATCCCTGAAGATGTGGCGGAATTGCGGCACGACACCATTATGGCAGCCCAGGCGAAGATTTCCGAAAAACGCAATGCCCGGCATGTGGGCCGTGTGTATCCGGTTCTTGTGGAAGAAAATCCAGAAGACGGGGTATACATCGGCAGAACCCCGTTCCAGGCTCCGGAAGTGGACGGGGTGACATTTATTTATTCAGATGGACTGGACACAGGTAGTCTGGTTCAGGTAAAAATAACCGATGCATTTGAATATGATATTGCCGGGGAGCAAGACATTGGAAAATAGAAACAAGAAATTAGAGGACGAAGCGCCTTTGGCGTACATTTTATAATCTGGCTGCCAATCGTTCCCTGGTTTTTAACTTATAAGAAATGGGTTGCGTGAATGACATTGGTGATGGTGTGAAAAAAAATATAAAAAAAGAGATTCTTGCACTGGCAGGCCCTGACCTTTTGCTGGTGGAGCAGGCCCTTGAAGCGAATTTGACCCCTAATCTGGATCTGGTCAGGCAGGTGGCAGGTCATCTGCTGTTTGCCGGCGGCAAGCGGCTGCGGCCCCTGCTTATGATTCATGCCGCCCGCATGTGCGGGTTTCAGACCGGACAGGAAATCGAGTTTTCCACCATTTTTGAGTATCTTCATGCCGCCACCCTGCTCCATGATGATGTGGTGGACGGCTCTGATACACGCCGGGGTAAACCATGCGCCCACACCCTATGGGATGCGCCAACCGTGGTGCTCACAGGGGATTTTCTTCTGGCCACAGCCCTTGTGATTGCCGCAAAAACAAAATCATCCCGGGTCATTGAAGTGATCGCTCAAATTACAGCCGATATGTCCCAGGGCGAAATCCTCCAGATGGAAAAAAAGGGCAATCCGGACCTCTCAGAAGAGGAGTACAATGAAATTATAGAATGCAAGACAGCCGTTCTGATCCAGGGGGCCTGTCGAACGGGTGCCATTGTGGCCGGAGTGGATGAAAGTCAGGAAACCGCCCTTAAAAATTATGGTTGGCACCTGGGCATGGCCTTTCAGATGGCCGACGACCTGCTGGACTATACTGCCACAGCCGACCAGCTGGGCAAAAACCCCGGGGCAGATATGCGCGAAGGCAAGCTGACGTTGCCCCTGATTTACAGCCTTGAAAAGGCCGATGCCCTGGACCGCGAATGGATCCTGGCCGCCATGGCCCGGCCGCAGTTTGATCAGGAAGAATTTGAAAGTCTTAAAACTCGTCTGATTCGTCTGGGCGGCATTGAATATACAAACAAGCGCGCCCTTGCTCATGTGCAGTTAGCCAGGGCGGCTCTGGATATTTTTCCTCAATCCCCCTCAAAATATTTGCTGGAGCTGATTGCGGATTATTCCATCCTCAGAAAGGTATGATCATGGTCCTTCAATTACGATTTTTATTGGTCTCATTTGTCGTTGCTGTTTTTTGTTTTCCCCTGCCCGGGGTGATGGCTGCCCGGGAGGATAGTCTCCATATCACCATCGGACAGCATAAAATAAACGGTCAGGATACTTCAGATGCTCAAAAGGCCGCAGTGAGAGATGCCCTGGAAAAGGCTGTTCAAATTGCATTCGTCTCTGTGGTCTCCGAGCAGAAATTGGGCGAAAATCTTGACGTTCTTTATGACCGGCTTCTTGCCCATACCATGGATTTTGTGTCCACTTACCGGGTCATCAACGGCATGGCCCACAATGGGGCATATCTTGTGGGCGTAGAATCAAAGATAAGCCTGGAACTAATGGAAAAACGTTTGCGTGATGCCGGAGTATTCAACCAGGGTCAAAACAACCCAAAGGTTCTTCTGCTCATTGCAGAACAGGGGCCTGAAGATACGCAACCCCGGTGCTGGTGGTGGCAGCCGGAAGGTAACCCCGCAGCCTCCGTTGCGGAAAAAAGCCTGAAAGTCGTATTTGAGCAAGCTCGTATCCCTTTGGTGGTGGCCGGAAACAATTATCCCGACCCCGCCGCTTATAATATCGTATTTTCTGCCATGGGTGATCAGACTGCTGCCATGGCCCTGGGGCAGGCCCTTAAGGCCGATATGGTTGTCCTTGGCTTGGCATCAGCCCGGGAGTCCGCTAATCGAATGGGCAATGAAAAAACCTTTGAGGCAGGTGTTGCTTTTACGGTGCTGGATATGGCTTCCCAGAAAGAGGTGATCCATGAAACCTCCACGGCCGCAGCCAAAAGCACAGATACCCGGGGCGCAGACCAGGCACTTGCCCAGGCATCAGAGAGCGCCGGGCAGGCCTTGAGGGAAAAAATTGAAGGGTTCTGGGCCCAGACCATGAAAGAGGGAAAAACCTTTGATCTTTATGTGGAAGGGGATAATTTTCTGACTCGATTTATTGCCCTGAAACGTCAGCTCAAAGACATTCGGGAGCTTGAAGATATTTCGCCACGGGAGCTTGGAGCTTCCCATGCCATTATGGAGGTCACCTACCAAGGAACGCCAGCGCAGTTTGCCAATGCCGTGATGCTGAGAACCTTTGAAGAATTCGGTGTTGACGTGTCAATGGTCTTGGATGATGCGGTTAAAATAAGATTTGTGGCTTCCCCAAAAAACAACCCGGCCTCCGAGCCCTCCCAAGATGATCCAAAAGTTATTGTCCCGCAGCCGGACACCTCTTCCCAGGGATCAGCCAAAACGACCGGCCAGGAAAATGTTCAGGAAACACTGCAGGAATAGCGTCAATATTCTTGACATAATTTCAAGGGTCTGTTAAAAGGCATATATATTTATGGCGCGTAACTCAGTTGGTAGAGTGCTACCTCGACACGGTAGAAGTCAGCGGTTCAAGTCCGCTCGTGCCAACCATAAAAAGATTAAGCACTTACGGAAAACCCATAAGTGCTTTTTAATTTTTGTTGCCGCTTTGTTTCAATTCGAACGTGATTGTTGTTTTTTACTTCTCAGGGATTTTTCTACGTTTGTTGATAAGAAGCAGTCTCTTGTCCTATGATACGTGACAATTCAATGTATTGCAGTTTAATCTATATCAAATTACGGAATCACAACAAGCATATGATTCAAAAGCCACTCAGCGCTGGTCGTAAGGTCATGCCGTTCCAATACATTACAAGACTGGCCGCCCCCCTGTTGGTGCTTCTTTTTTTTTCATCCTGTACAGTGGAAAAGCCCGTAGCGGTGGTCGATGATCCGCGGAGTCGTCAATTAGAGAAAGAAAATATAGAGAAAAAAAATACGGTCGTCGATGATTCGCGGATCCGTCAAATAGAGAAAGAAAATGAGCAGCTGACCTGCAAGTTGGCTGAGCAGAAACGGCTTTCAAAAAAATTACAGCAAACATTGCTCACAAGGCATAAAGAAACCGATACCTGCCGGCAGGCGAACGAAAAACTGATCAAAGAACTCTCGCAAAGCAAGGCTGAGCTGGCGACCCGGGGCAGCAAACTGGAAGCGGCCACCCTTATTGCCGAGGCCACGGCCGTCATCAGCACTGTGGAACAAAAACCCTTGAACAAGTCCCAGAAAATTGTTCGGGAAAGAGCATTAGAAAACCTTAAAGAGAGTAAACAGGAACTGGCAAATGGAAACTATGAAAATGCGGCCTACTTGTCCAGAGAAGCGATGGCGCAGGCAAAAAGCATTGATATAGGTGAAGACAGCAGCACCGCCGATGTGCCAGAAAAGGAAATATTTTTTCTAACGCCCTTGCAGATGAAATTGTTTACAGCCGGGAATCTCCGCAAAGGTCCGTCTATTAAGGCGGGTGTCAAAAAAGTACTTCAAGAAGGACGCAGTGTTACTGTTGTCGGCCATAAACAGGATTGGGTGAAAGTCAAATTGGCAGAGACTGACGAGACCGGCTGGATCCATCTCTCCCTTCTTTATTAAGGGCTGAGGTATTTTCCCGCCTCTGGGGCGTCCCTTTGTTGGTCGTCATCAGCCTGGTAAACAACCCGGTTTCGTCCCTCATTCTTGGCACGGTAGAGCGCTATATCGGCTCGCTTGACGACTTTTTGTTCATCCCCGTCCTGTTTCTGGATTCTGCCGATACCAACGCAAATGTGGACTTGGATTTCCTGATCTTCATGAATAAATTTATGGCTTGCAACGGCTTTTCGGATACGTTCTGCTGCCTGGATGGATTCATCCATCCCGGACTCTGCAAGGATCACGAGAAATTCCTCTCCGCCGTACCGACCGGCAGAGTCGACATTACGCAGATTTTCATTAAAGATTTCGGCCACCTGTTTTAATACCGTGTCTCCGGCCTGGTGTCCGTATGTATCATTAACATCTTTAAAATGATCCACGTCAATCATTAATACGGAAAACCCTGTTTTATACCGGCGATAATATTTGTAGTGATCACGCAGGATACTCATCACGCGTTTTCTGTTATTCAAACCCGTCAGGGGATCAATTGTCGCCAGTTGCTCCAGTTTTGTCTGGCTGAGCTTGAGTTTGGCCACCATTTCATTGAAAACGGTTGTTGCAAACCCAATTTCATCGTTGCGGTATACTGGAAGCCGGACATCCAGATCACCTTCGGCCACCCTTTCAGCCCCTTTGGTCAAAGCCGACAGCGGCACCATGATCTGCCTGGTCAGCAGATAAGCCACAATACCCATCAGAACAGTAAAACAGCAGAGAATAATAATATTTCGATGACGGGCGTTGATCAGCCCGGAGAAAGCCTTTTCATAATTCTCGGTAATAAAAAGCCCCCATTCAAGTTCTCGAAACGGGACGACCAGCCCCATTAAGCGTTCTCCCCTGCCGTTGACATATTCACGAAGCTTTTGGCTGTGATCAGACGGTGCCAGAGCGATTTCATTGAGCACTTTTTTGGCCCCCCTGCCGTACAGAAACTGACGACCTGTTTTCATATCCACAAGGGATTCATAGGTCCAGTCCCCGGAGTCTCGAAACTTCGCCGGATCCAATAAAGGCAGTAATCCGGTGAGTCTGACTTCAATCGCCAGCAATGTTTCGTATTCATAAAGTTGATCCAGAAAAAAGGGAACACCGATCAGGATAAGGGGCGACTTGTCCCTTGAATCAATATAGGCGTTTCCCTTGAACCATTGTTTGTCTGAAATCTGTTCGATGCAATCATTGGGAAAGGGAAACGGCCTCGCCCGGCCGCCGCTTTCAGAGGCGGCGATAACAGAACCGGTCCTGGAAAGAACAAAAATCCGGACATAATTTTTAAATTGATGCTGCAGTGTACTGAGATAGGTTTCAAGTATTTTGATATGTTGGAGCCGTTTTTTACTGTGATCCGCCTTTTTTTCAGGCGTTTTAAGATAAGCCGTAACGGTTTCCGATACAATTGACGCATTGGAGAAAACGGTCAGATCATAAACCCGCTTTTTCAGCCATAGGGAAATTTCCCGTTCCATGATCTGTGCAGAGTCTGCAAATTTTTGCTTAACCTTTTCCTCCAGCGTGGTTTGCAGCATGTTCTGGAGTAAAAGCCCCATTGATAGAGACGGTATGGCCGTAACCAATACCGCAAAAATAAAAATTCGGTTCCTGATACTAAATAGATATCTGTTTTTATTTTTCTGTTTGCCCATAGATCACTAAGGATTAAACTTCTTTCAAAAGTTAATAATAATTGATTCAATAATGTTTTTGATTTTTCTTTATATTCAAGTGTAGGTGGAGATGATAAAGTTTCTTTTATAAGAAAGTTATGAGTATTGAGTAGTGAGATTTAAAACAAGCTGTTTTCTCAATACTCAATACTCACATCTTTCATTGTTTGTTGTTTGTTGTGTCCGTCAAGACATGGCCGTTATAAGAAAGTCTGGGTAAGTTACTAAGATATTTCAAGTTTTGTTGTGGGCTATGCCTGGCAGTTGATATGTCAGGTCAGCCCATGGCTGTTATACAATGTCTTTTTCAATGAAGGCAACCGCATTTTTAGATCGTTCCTGTGCCGGGAGCCCTCTGGAACCTTGACGGTGGAAGAAACACACCGATTTTTTTTACCTCTTAGACGGGCTTGTCACTTTTTCATCAAAGCAAACACGGCCATGAGCAGGCCTATGAGAGCGCTTATAAAAACCATGGCCCGGATCTCCTCTGCCCCAAGTTTTCGGACTGCCGGATATTTTGCTGCCATGGCGCTTAGAAAAACAATGACAATAAACGGCAGGGCGGGCAGGTACAGGTTCATCGATCTTGCCGCCATAATGGAGAGAACCAGGCCGATACCTGCCACGGGGAAAAATATCCGGGACCTGTTTTTCGCCTGTTTTGATCCGGCAAGGCTGAATATATTGTCGCTTATGCCGAATCGTCGCGCGCCTGCCGACAATAAGGCCACCACGACCCAGTCGGTGATGCCGAACACAGGCAAAAAATAATCATTGCCGGGCATGGGCATTTTGACCAGGAAAAAATCCACCACAGGCACCGGGCCTGTCATGCCTTCCCGGTAATAGTCGGAAATATTTTCTGCAAACTTGCGGGTGGGGCCCATAAAGACACTGAAGATGTCGGACAGGGCCACGGTAAATCCAATGGGAATAAACTCAGCGGGGCGCTTTAGCGGGATGACCAGCCAGTGGCCCGCCACACAGGCGAAAAGCACCAGGGTCGCCGTGGACAGGATCGTAATGAAATTGCTTTTCAGACCTGCCTGGACGGGCAGGTAAAGAATTACCAAGATCAGTGTCAAAGCCCCCATCCAGGACAGACGCCGGACCGTGTCCGTACCGATGGCCGGTTCAATCCGTGTTTGATAAATCCGGGTCATCCAGGCCAGGCAGGCGATCAAGCCCACAATGATAATATAATCAAATCCGGCCCGGGCCGTTTCAGGCAATATCCGGGCCAGTGCCTGGAATCCAAGCGTTCCCAGGCCCCAGACCAGGTATATGCTGATTACAGCCTTAATCGCTATTCGTATCCGCCGGCCGCACTGCCGATCCCGAGAAGATCGGCGATGTTGGCAGACGGATCAATTTTAGGTTCAATCTGGGGGGTTGAACAGGTTAAAAGCGTGGATACCCCGGGTCCATGACCGGCCAGCAGGCAGTCGGAGTGTACCACAATGCCGATGGTGACCGCGCCCTGGACATAGGCCCTGCCATAGGCGTTGTCATGGTCCATGAGGGCCACAAAATCCCCGAATCGGATTTTGTCCAGGTTGTATTTTTTTACGGTCTCGGGATCTGAAGTCATGATATCATAATCACCTGCCCCCACATGGGCACGTCCAACACCTGATCCCATGCAGGGCGCAGGTACAATGGTGGTCACCGGTACCTGTAGGATACCTGCATCGGTTTCAACAATATTCATTTTTTCCAGCAGGCCGGGGTCCAGGTTGAACAATTTAATTTCAGGATAGTCGGTCAGGGCCAAGCCCTGGCCTTTGGCCCGGATCAGGATTTTGTCCTCATAGCTCATTTTTTCTTTGATTTTCCGGGGGAATTCCACAATCACATGTTCGGAGCCCCCATGGTGGCCGATGACCACACCGGTTTCTCCCTGGGCTTCTCCGGAAATGATTTTAGCCTGGTTGCCCACACACGAGAAAAGCTGCAGGGTGTTGTTGGGAAAATCATTGGGGTTTTCCATATTGGCCGTGCAGGATACCCCGGGTTCGATATGGTCGCCGGCAAGTCCGAATGCCGGGTCCCCAACCTGAACATTGAGGGTGATGCCGCCGATGCCGGGCAGCAGAAAGGGATTTCCTTTATGGTCCACTTTCCAGCCGGCTCCTGCCCGGGGCATACCGGGTTTGCAGGCCAGGAACATTTCAACCACTTTATCTTTGTTTGTTTTTAACATGATATGCACCTCATTTTTTTAATTTAATCAGAAAGGGGATTGCCGTAAAGCCTGCCAGGGCGGATATGATAAACATCATGTTCAGGCCGAATGCATCTGCAAGTGCCCCTGCCACCACAACAGCTATGGATCTTACGGCAAAGGAGATCATCATGAAAAGACCATTGGCGGCCGCGGGACTTTCCTTGGCATTCTCCTGGATCAGAGCCAGCATCACAGGGGTGGTTGACAATACGGTGAACCCTGTTATCAAAAGTGAAAGTATCTGGATTACCCCCGTGGTTACGGCAAACAGTAAAATGGTCACAGGGGCTACGGCCAAGGCCCAGAACAGGACTCTCCTTCGCCCCAGACGGTCGGACAGGATACCTGCGGACAGGATGCCTGCAACGCCTGTGGCCTCATACAGGGTCAGTGCCGTGCCCCCCAGCCACAACGAACCTGTGGCCTGTTCGACATACACCGTTAAAAACATGCCCATGGACCCGTGCATCATGGCCCGGGCTGAAAGGATGCCCGCCAGGGGATTGAGCACATGCCGGATCTCTTTGTAGGTCTGGATTAAAGATCCCCGCCGTTTTGCCTTTACCGGTTCCTGTGAGGGTTCCAGGGTTATGAACAACAGCACGGAGGTGGCCAGGGCGAGGGTCAGGACAAAATGGAACCGGGCCAGCCCCAGGTAAGATACGGCCGCAACGGCAAGGATGGGCCCCATTGTCCTTGCAAACTCTCCGCCGGTCATGAAAAAACTCATGCCCCGGCCTTTGAATTTGCCCGAATACCTTGCCACCGTCACCGGGGCAGGGACATGGAACAGGGATCCCGAGATGCCGGCCACAAAGACCAGGACCAGCAGGATGCCATAGGACGGGGCAATGCCGATGAAGCTCATGGGAATGGCGGTCAGGGTCGGGGCCAGAATCACCAGCCACCGGGCAAGCCCTTTGTTGTCTGCAAACAGACCAATGAACGGGTTGGCCAGGGATGGGATCTGCATGACCGTGGATAAAAGACCTGCCTGGCTCAGGGTCAGGGAGAGTTTTTCAATGATCAGGGGTAGCAGGGGCGCCAGAAAGCTTGTGTACAGATCATGCATAAAATGGGCAAATGCAATGGTGGTGACCCTGGACATTTGAAACTCGGACGTCTGAAATTCTGAAGCCTGAGCCGTGGTTTTATCAGGGCTTGTCATTTAAAATCCTGCCTTTGCAACCACGTCCATGGCGGCATGGGCCGTCATGTCACACTGCAGCGGTGTGATGGATATAAAATTTTTAAGCAATGCACTGTCATCAGAGCCTTCACATGGTTCATTCGGCGCCATGCCGGCGTACCAGTAATATGTCAGGTCCCTGGGATTTCGGCGGCGGTCAAATACATTAATCAGGTTGTTATCTGCCTGGGAGGTTACCTTTGTGCCGGCGATCCGGTCAAAGGAAATGGCCGGAGCATTGATGTTCAGGAAAATCCCCGGAGGAAGATTCAGGCCCATGGCTTTCTCCAGAATGGACGCTGTATAGCTTGCCATGCCGTGAAAGTCCATGTCATCACCGTACTGGATGGATACGGCAATGGCGGGAATTCCGTTGATGGCCGCTTCCCGGGCCGCGCCCACCGTACCGGAGTAGTTGATGTTTAATCCGGTGTTGGACCCGGCATTGATTCCTGAAATTACAAGATCCGGTGTCTGGTCGCAGATATCAAACAGGGCCAGTTTGACACAGTCGGCCGGGTTGCCGGCAACCGCATGGCCAAAGTCGTTATGTCCCAGGCGCACTTTCTGGTGTTTCAGCGGCGTGTGCAGGGTGATGCCATGACCCACGGCGCTTTTCTCCCTGTCCGGGGCTGCAAGGGTCACTTCATGGTCTGATTTTAATGCATTGAACAAGGCCCGAATGCCCGGGGCCTGGTATCCGTCGTCGTTTGTCACTAATATTTTCATGGGTTGTTTTGTTCCTGTTGACGAATTTGTGTATTTAAAAAATTTTGACGCTTGTCTTGATAAAACATAAAAGAGGAGGCTTCTGCAATAAAAATTGACAAAAAAAGGCAGTACCCTTATATATTATAAATTGATTAGCATATAAACAATAAAAACAGGCAGAATAATTTATGGGAAGAAAAAGCATATCTCATATCAGAAAACCTGAAATACTGAGGCATACCTACAAGGTTGTGGAAGAAGAAGGCTTCAAGGGTATGACTATCGGTAAAATCGCAAAGCGAATGGGCGTCAATTCAGGTCTGCTTATTCATTATTTCAAGAGCAAGGAAGGCCTGATCATGGAAATGGTAGATTTCCTTTATGAAACTTCCATGAACAATTACCTCAAGGAGTTGGAGGCGCTCACCAGCTCCAAGGAACGCATGGAGACCCTTCTGGGAATTCTTTTTGACGCCAGCGGCACCTGGCCCCAGCGAGATGCTGTGTTCTGGTCCTGCTATGCCATGGGATTCCGGGATGAGAACATCAGGGGAAGAATCCGGGACATGATGCTTAAATTCATTGAATTCGGGATTGAAGAGATCGCGGGCTGGGAAGAGACCGGGCTAGCCAGTGTAGAAAATAAAAAAAGAGCTTCCGCCAAAATTTTTGCCCTGTCAGAGGGCTTCGGTATTGTGAAAAATTCACTGGACGATCCGGAGCTTATTAAGGAGGTTGCCGACTTTTTTAAAACTACGACCTTAAAAATTTTAAATTGCAAATCAGCATTAAATCAAGAACAGCCCTGAATACCGCCTTGCTTTGCTGTTCCCGGCAAAGCTGTTTTTACATTTTTTTTCAATTTCTATAAAATTAGCGCCACAGACAGTGAAATAAAGGAGAGTACCGTCGACATCATCACAGCTGTGGATGCCAGTTCCACATCTGAATTTAGTTGAGCGGACAATACGTAAATAGCCGTGGAGGTGGGCAGGCTGAAATAAATCATGCCTGTTTTGAATGCTGTGCCAGACACGGAAAACAACGTAAGCATAATATAGCCTGTGACCGGCAGGATAAACAGTTTGATGCCGGCAGCGGCCAGGGCATTGGGCCAATGCCGGGAAATGCCTGCAAAACCCAGGGTGCCGCCCATGGAGATCAGGGCAAGGGGCAGCGTCATGGAGGCCACCAGGGCAAGAAAGTTATTGATAAATCCGGGTAAACGATATCCGGTACCGGATAAGAGCAAGCCCGCGGCACACCCAATGATCAGCGGATTGGAGACCAGCGCCCGTAATAAAATCCCCAGGCGTTGGCCCGGAGACGGGGTGCGGCCTGAATGCCAGATCAGTACGGCAACCGAAAGGACATTGATGACAGGAATCAGGCATCCGACAAGGATGCTGAAGAGTCTTACGCCCTCTTCTCCGAGGACGGTAAGTACGGTGGCCATGCCGATATAGGTGTTGAACCGGAACGAAGCCTGGAAAAAAGATCCAGCCGCCTTGTCCGGCATTTTGGTTGTGCGTATGTAAACATAAGAGAACAGGGAAACCAGAAAGACGGCAGCCAGCCCGGCCAGAATAAGGCCGGCTTCGGATGCGTCTGTGCCCGTGGACTTGGCTGTTTTCCAGAAAAGCATGACCGGGAAAAAGATATAGTATACCAGTTTATCAAGGGTGTGTAAAAATTCATCCGACGTCATCCCCCGGCGCTTGAGCCCATAGCCCAATGCCATCATGGCCAGCAGGGGGGAACAGGGTGTTGAGTATAATCATTTTCGCGGTTTTTAAACCATAAATATCTTGTTGGGTATTGTGCTCAGAAAACGGCTGCCGGTTTCCGTTATCTGGATCACGCTCTCTATGCCTGCGGCGAACCGGTCCTTAAAAATAAATTTCGGCTCCACGGCAAACACCATTCCCGGTTCAAGCAGTGTGCTTCGACCCTTTGAAATAATGGGGTCTTCCACCAGTTCGAGACCAAGGCCATGTCCTATAAATTTGGATTTTAATCCGGGAAATCCCAGGAATTGTTCCCCATATCCAAGCTTGTCTGCCATGGTCACGGCGATCTGAAAGAGGGTCTTCATGGCAACGCCGGGTTTCATGGCTTCTTTGACATGGAAAAGAATGTCAATGGCTGCCTGGCTTGCGGCATCGGCCTGGCGGTCCATTTTTCCGGCCACAAACATCCGGGATTCATCCATGTGATAGCCAAATGCCATGGTGCCGAAATCAATGAGTATGGGGTCATTTTTTTCAATCACCCGGGTGCCGGCACCAAAGGGAAAAGCGGTGTACATGCCGGTGCCGCATACTGGAGAATCCAGTGCGCCGGACTGCCCCCCGCTTGCACCGCCCATGATGTGGAAGGTAAACCCGACGGATCTGTAATGGCGTACCTGCATGCGGCCCGAGTGCCCCTGGGTCCTGGCAAAGGCCTCAATTCGGCCGGCCAGATCTGTTTCCCGGATGCCGGGTTCAAGGTTTTCGGCTATAAAGTCAAATACCCGGCTGGATATTTTTGCCACATCCTGCATGATGGCGATTTCATATTCTGACTTTATTGCCCGGCAGGAGATGATCAGGGGCGAGGCATCCTGCCAGGTACAGCCAAAAAACAACGACTGATAAAACCTGAAATCCCTGACCGGGACAAGGTCAAAGACGATGCCCATGGTTTTTGCAAAACCACCGTGGCTGTCCTTGATAATCTGGGGAATTTCCGTGATTGAATAAACCGGTACAATCTGGGTCAACGGACTTTCGGCAACCGCCCTGGGAAGGTATTTTTTTACGAATAAAAGGGGCTCATGTTCCAGGGTCACATATAGCCAGGCATCCTGGGCTGAGCCGCTGAAGTAGTAATAATCCGGTCTGTGGGTCAGAAATACCCCGTCCACGCCGGCCTGGGCCATCTTCTCTTTCAGGGTTTGTATCCGCCGGCTGATTTCTGTTGCAGGGGTCAGATCCAGGGGTAAAAGCTTATCTATCATTTTCTTCACAATTTTTTTGTTTATACTTAAATTCACTCATTTGTTTTATCAATATATTCGGAATTTAATAAAGTATAATCCTTGCTTTTTAAACTGTAAAAGTCCACTTCGTTCTATTGAATGAGCCGCTTTTCCAGCCGTGAAACAGCTAAATAACCAAAGACGATCGTAAAGGCTACCATAAAAAGTATATCAAAGAATAACAGGCTGCTGAACTGCCTTAAACAACAAGCCCGGATCAAACGGGCGGAATGAGTGAGCGGGAATACTTCGGATACCCATTGAATCCATTCCGGAAGATTGGTGATAGGGAATACAATTCCCGAAAAGAAAAACATGGGAGTCAGACAACCGGTTAAAAAGAAATTAAAGTGATTGATGGTCTTCACAAAAGAAGTGACAAATAAAGAGAGCGCGCCAAACATCATTCCTGCAAAAAATCCCACAAACGGTGTAAGAATAGCAAAATATGAAGGCACAAGACCAAAAACCGTAAAAACACTCATCACCGCCAAGGTAAAGAAAAATCCTTTAGTGCCGACAAAAAGCATTTCACCAACAAACAAATCCGTCACTGTAATGGAAGCCGAAACCATACCATCATAGGCCTTATCAAATTCAAGTCGGATAAAAGTGCCGAAAGTACACTCAAAAGCGGCTGTAAACATAGAGGAGGGAGCAATCATACCCGAGGCCAGAAAGAGCAGATAAGGTGTACCATCAATCAAACCGACATAATGCCCAAGCCCTAAACCGACTCCGGCCAAAAAAAATAAAGGTTCCACAAAGGGAGGAAATCCGTTGGAAATCAGATGTTTGCAATATACCCGGATATGCCTGTACCAGATGCTGTACAAGCGATAAGCCAGAGGTGGCGGTGTTGTGACAATTCGTTGAGGTAGGACGGCTTCAGTCATGCAAGTTTCTCCCGGTTACTTTTAAAAACAAATCTTCCAAATTGACCGGTCTTAGAAAAAAATCTCCCGCGTTGAGTGGCTCGGTCACTGTTTCCAGTGAAGATAACCTATCACCATACAGCATAAGCCGACCGGCAGTTTCTTCGGTCCGAAACCCTTTTGCTTCAATCGTCGAAAAAACATCGGTATTCAGAATTTCCAGCACGTATGTTTCCAAATTTTTCGAGATTAGAGCGCGGGGATGCCCCTGAAGAATTTTTTCGCCCTTGTGCATAATGATCAGGTCATCGCAAAGTTGGGCTGCTTCATCCATGTAATGGGTGGTCAGGACAATGGTCACACCGGTTTTTTTGAGCATCCTCATTTTGTCCCAAATGGCTTGCCGTACCTGGGGATCTAAACCGGTGGTGGGCTCGTCCAAAATAAGGAGGTGAGGGGAGTTGATCAAGGCTCTGGCAATGACCAGACGCCTTTGCATACCGCCGGACAATTCTCTAATACGAGCCTCTTTTTTTTCGGTGAGTTCCATAAATTCAAGCAGCTCGCTGATTCGCCGGCTGGCGACATTGTGGGGCAGGCCATAAAATTTACTGTAAATATACAAATTTTGGGAAACTGAAAGCTCAATATCGAGATTGTTCTCCTGGGGCACAATTCCGGTGAGATAGCGGATTTCGAGTTCATTTTTGGCCGGATCATAGCCCAAGACATTGATTATTCGGCCATTCTCCGAATCTGACCTGACCCGTCCGGTGAGCATATTCATCATTGTGGTTTTACCTGCTCCATTGGGACCCAATAATCCGAAACAGGTAGCTTTGTTTACTTCAAAGGAAAGATTATCAACCGCTTTGAAATCTCCGAAGCGTTTGGTCGCATGTTCTACATATATTGCTTTTTCTGTCATTTTTCATAGTTTCCGAATATGTAATCATCTGATTTTCAGTGGGTATTTATAGTAGGGTTTATCCGGCTATAGCCATTCTTTTGATCAAAGAACTTTCTGTATTAGGCCATTTGTTGTTACATTCCCAACGCCATGCTGTTGAATAATCTTGAAATTCTTCTATACTCCTAAAAAGGTACTTGTTCAACCAGAAAGGGTCGAAAATGAGGATGATCTTTAAATTTAAAAGGATGACATTGATATTGGTTAAAATATAGGAAAAAGGACTCAAAGAAAAAATCGAAGGGGATTGGTTAGCTTCCAATGCCCAACAATAGAAACGCCAGTGTTCATTAGAATTTTCGAAACAATAGCGACAAGTCATAGACAAAATGCTCGCTTTGCTATTCCTCAAAAGTTTTGATTCATTTGCGATTTTAACGCTGGAGATCAGCGGTAACCAAAGCCGAACTGCCACAGACTTCAAAAAATATTATTGTTTAGACAACGAAAGAGGTTGAAGAAATCGCGCCCGCTTTGGTTGTCCGATGAATTGGCTTTGTTACACGTTGGCTTAACAGATATCAATTAAAATGAATTTTTATAGAACCTTAACTAATCTCACCAATTAAGCTTGCCGGTTGCGTCATCAATGCTGAATGTCTTGGCATTGGTTTTATACGCAAAAAACTCGTAGCCATAACACTCTTGAACCAAAACGTCACAAACGAACTGATGCTCTACTTTAGCTTTAACTGCTGTGGGGACCAGAGCAACCACCGGTTCTCCTTTGGCTTCTACCGATGAATAGAGCACGCCATCATTTTTACCATCCAAAAAGACGGAACTAAGCGCTGATGTTACCCGATACAAATTCTCGCTTCCCTTTCGAGACAAAATGTCAGCGAAAAATCGATCTGTCAACTCATAAGCTGAAAGCAACTTAGGATCAAACTTCCGAACCATATACTCTCTTACTTTTTTATAATAATCAAAGATACCTTTGCTCAAGTAATATGGCTTTTCGTCACGCCTTACTTGATCCCACATTCCAATGATCCGTAAATTTAAATAGCTTCCTGCTGCTTGGTGGGAACGAAGCACGTTGAGGCGATCAAGTTCTTTTGCTCCTGCTTCAGAGAGTACAACTCGTAATGCCGTATCATCTTGCTTCACAGCTACAGAAGCATAAAATAGGGCTTGCCCAGCTTGATTTAGTCTACCAGCTTTAGGAAAAGTTCTTGTGGTGTGTTTGATATACGTCAAATCATTGATATTCTCAAAATTTTTACCATCACAAAGACGAGCTCTTAAAAACTCAAGTTCCTGTAACGGGTTATCAAGAGTCAATGCCGTTGACTTAAGAAATCCTTTTTCAATTCAATCGTAACATGCTAATATGTAAGTCAATTTTATTATAAACGCATCAACAAAAAAAGGAGT
>NZ_DDYV01000008.1:0-10746 GCF_002348205.1 Desulfobacter sp. UBA2225
GGTTTCCGGTGCCACAGGGCGACGGGCTTTTAGAAAAATATCAACCAGCATGGCCGTGGTCAGGCAGACCGCCAAAAGGATGGCAATACCTAAAACCGTTTTTTTCACCTCATGGAAATTTCCGGGTTTTTTTTTCTTATCAGGTTGCTTTGTTCCGGTCTTTCTGGTTGCGCTCGGTTTTTTCTTTGGTTTAGGACTTGGTTTTTGGGCGGCTTTTTTTAGGGCAGGCACCTTAGTCGTTTTGCTCTGGTTTTTTTTTGTACCGCCCGTGGAGTTAGTTGGTGCCATTTATTTTACTGAACACACCATAGCTGATGAGAATATCAAGGGCACGTTTTATCTGGAGATCTTTGCTGAGCTTTTCGATTTCAGCATCTTTTTGGGATTTTTTCTTGTTTTTAGTCTCGTCCTCTTCGGGTTTAAGACTGTTTTTTAAATCTTTTTCCTTGAGCAACAGCTCAAAGTCAGAATTATCTTTTGGGACTTCCTCAACCGTTCCCGGCTCCAGAGGGATGTCAGGCTCGATGCCCTTGGCCTGGATGGAATGCCCGCTGGGGGTGTAGTACCGGGCAATGGTATATTTAAGCCCGAATCCTTCATCTAGTGGCTGCACGGTTTGCACCGACCCTTTGCCAAAGGATGTTGTGCCTAAAATAAGGGACCGGGAGTTGTCTTTAAGGGCGCCTGCCACAATTTCTGACGCTGACGCAGACCCACCGTTGATCAGGGTCACAATGGGGTAGTTACGTTCCGGAAAATTGGGATTGGCCTTGAACACCTGGTTGTTTTTTTCAATGCGTCCCTTAATGGACACGATAGTCCCCTCGTTTATAAACAGATCAGAAATTCGAATGGCCTGGTCCAGAAGCCCTCCCGGATTATCCCGAAGGTCAATGATCAGACCTTTAAGGCCGTTTCCCTGTTTTTCCAAGTCTGACAATTGTTCTATCACATCATCCAGGGTGTTCATTCTGAAATTGGTGATTCTTAAATATCCGAACCCCGGTGCCGGCATGGCCGAGCGCACGCTGGTCATGGGGATCAGATCCCGCTTGACCGTAAAGACCAGCGGGGCTGACGCCCCCTCCCGGATGATGGTGATTTTAACTTCCTCATACCGTGGTCCTCTCATTTTGTTCACCGCTTCCCACATGGCCATGTCCTTGGTGGATGCATCATCAATTTTGACGATGATGTCCCCGGCGGTGATACCCGCCTCGTAGGCAGGGGTGCCTTCAATGGGGGAGACTACGGTGAGAATGCCGTCCTTCATGGTAATAACAATCCCGATACCGGAAAACTCCCCTTTGGTATCATCCTGAAGTTCATCAAAGGCATCCGGGGGCATGAAGCTGGAATGGGGATCAAGATTGCCCACCATACCCTTTATGGCATTGTGTACGAGCTCTTCGGGTTTGACCTCATCCACATAATTATTTTCAAGTTCTTCCAGGACGTCCGCAAACAGTTTCAGGGATTGATAGGTTTTTTCGTCCGCCGCATGCACTGAACCTGCAGTCAGCATAAGGATCACAGCCGCAGTCAGCCAGAACCCCATCAACCCGGCCCAACTCATTTTTTTCATCTGTCATGCTCCTTTTTTCAGCCATTTGAGGGGATCGACGGGTTTGCCGTGGTGACGGACCTCAAAGTGAAGGCACGGCCCTTTCATAGAGCCGGTATCTCCTGCCGTGCCGATGATTTCTCCAGTGTTCACCCGTTCGCCCTTTTTCTTGTACAACTCTTCCACATGGGCGTAAAGGGTATCATAATTGTTTCCATGGTTGATGATCATCAGGTTGCCGTACCCCTTAAGCCACTGGGCAAAGATGACCTCTCCGTTGAAAACGTTTTTTACGGGTGCACCCCGTTCCGCCTTTATATCAATTCCGCTTTGAAATGTGAAGGCGTTGTAATCGCCTTTGCGTTTGGTGCCGAAATTTGAAATGATTTCACCCTTTACCGGAGTCAGCAGTTGGCCTTTCTGTCGGTCAAAGGATTTTTTTACACCAGAGGCGCCGGCCGGGGGCGTGATGGCGGATATGGTCTGCTCCAGAGCCCGGGCCGATGCGTCAAGGGAATCCATGGCTGCCAGGGATAGGCTCTTTCGCCGTCTTATCTCTGTAAGGATTTTTTCCTTTTTAAGGGTTTCTTTTTTGCGCAGTTCAATCTCATTGTCCAATTGTTCCTGCAGGTCTGATTTCAGCTTCTGTTGAATATTCAGATTCTGTTCAAGTTCGCTAAGTTCCTTCATGTTCCGGGCCTGTTTATCCAGTAGGGTAAAATCCGATGTCACCACTTTTTTAAGCGCGTTCTGGGTGGTGACAAAATTAAACAAAGACGACGGGGGACCCGCCATTTCAAGGCGGCCCATCATGTGCATGCGGAAAAGGGCATTCAGGCGTTTTCCTGCATAGTCCCGTGTGGCCTCCATTGATTTGTTCAGCTCTGCAATGCGTGCCTGTGTCCTTTCAATTTCCTGGGCAATGGCAAGGGCATTAAGCCTGAGCTCCCGGGCGGTTAGCCGTGCCCGGTTCAGGGCCATCTCAATTTCGTTAAGTCCGTCAAGAATCCGCATCTCCTGCTGAGAGAATTCCTTGACTTTCCGCTTCTCTTGCCGAATCTGCCTTGCAATGACCTCCTGTCCGGCTTGATCTGCCCCGGCGGTCTTTGGGGGGGCAGGTGTTTTCTTTATGAGCGTGGCCGTGGTGTTTGCCGGGGGCGGAGAAGGTCGATTCGGAGGCGCTGGTTTCTGTTTTTGCTTTGAACGCGAAGAGACCGGTTTTAAAAGAATATAGCGGCTCATGTTTCTGATATATCCTTTCAGGCCCTGGTATTCCACCGTCAGCCAGCCGCCGACGCCATCTTTTATTTCCACAACATCAACCCGTTCGCCTTTATTGAGAACCACCACCACTGAAGCGCGGTTGTCCGGTGCGGCGCGGACGTTGAGCTTGGCCGCATTGATTTTTCCCTTATACAGGACTTGTGCGTAACATGGATTTGCCAGGCTAAAAACGACGGCAATAGCCATAATTCCGGCAAAAAAGAAAGGCCCTATTTTAAAATTTGTTTCAGGGAGATGAAACATCCGAACCAACCTAAAAATGTACTGGAAAATAAAACTATTGCCATAGCCTGCCAGGAAAGAAAATGAATATCCAGATAAACATAGGCGCTCAGGTTCTGGGATATGCCGGAAGACAGTGTCAGGTAGCCTGATAGAAGAATGAGTATACCCAACACCCCGCCTAAAAATCCCTGGAGAAGCCCTTCAACATAAAAAGGTGTTTTGATGAACCCGTCAGTGGCGCCCACCAGACGCATGATTTCTATTTCAGTCTGTCTTGCATAAAAGGCCAGACGCACGGTATTGGCCGTAATGAATAGGGCGATCATTAAAAACAGACCGCTCATGGCATACCCGGTCATTTTGAAAAGATTGAACAGCTTGAAGAAGCGGCCCAGCCATCCCTGTCCATACTCTACGGTATCCACCATCTCTAACGCCTTAATCCGGTCGGCTCTCTTTTGAATCTGGTCAAAGTTTGAATGGTCGGTCATGGTGATTTCAAGGGCGTCGGGGAGGGGGTTCTCCTGAAGGGTTGACAGAAAACTGGTTTTGGCGCCCATCTCTTTTTTCAGCCGTTCCAGGGCTTGGGTTTTGGGTATAAATACTATTTCCTCGATGCCGCCTATGGATACAAGCTGTTCTTTTACATTGGGCAGCATGGCAGGCGTGAAAGCATCACTTAAGTAAATCATGGCCCGTCCGCCCTGATTCCAGGCAGAAAGAACCCGTCCGGCGTTTTCAAAAAAAAGCATGAAAACCGATACCAGAAGGATGGAAAGGGCGATGGTCATGATGGTGATGATGTTTAAAAATCGGTTGGACCTGATATCCGTCAAGGCTTTACTTAGAAATCGCATCATATCGCAATTAATCTTTTTCAGTTTTTCAGCATAGAATGGTTGATATCCCTTTAAGCTTCCCGTCTTCCAGGGCGATATTTCGTCCTTTACTAAAGCAGTCCATCTGCTTTATATGATGGCTGGCCATGAGAATGGTGGCCCCCTTTTGATGATACCCTAAAAGTAAATCAAGCACACGCTGGGCAGATTCACTGTCCAGACTGCCCGTAGGTTCATCCGCAAGGATAATGGAAGGTCCTCCCACTACCGCCCTTGCCACGGCCACCCGCTGCTGTTCTCCGCCCGATAGGGTCGGCGGCAGGTGATTGGCCTTTTTCTCCATGCCCGTGATCCTCAGTACATGCATCACCTTTTTTTTTATGTAGGACGGTTTTTCTCCGGCAACCTTGAGCACCAGGGCGACATTTTCAAAAACCGTGCGGCTGGGGATCAGCTTAAAGTCCTGGAACACCATGCCGAAACGACGGCGTAAAAAAGGCAGTTTTGCCGATGAAATCCGTGCCAGGTTCATGCCGTCAATCAGAATCTGTCCTTCGGATACCCGTTCGGCCAGGTATAAAACTCTGAGCAAGGTGGATTTGCCCGCCCCGGAAGGCCCGGAAATAAAAATAAACTCGCCGGGCTCAATATCAAAGGTGATGTTGTTTAAAGCTAACTTGCCGCCATAGCGCTTGGTTACGTTAAACAGCCTGATAATATTAGCTTTGCCGCTACTGGCCCTCATATAAGATTTGCCTTGTGGTCTTTTAGGGATAATTGACTGAGATTGAATTTACTGATATAAACCGCCTGTGTCAAGGAGTGCTGCAAACAGTTTTTCTTACACAAAGCCTTCACTGAACCCGTAAATCGGCTTCTTCCAAATCAGTGAAGGCTTTAAACTTTGACGCCTTGGTTGTTTTGCTGCAAACTTACATTTGCTTTGCTTTTCAGGAAGAGGAAAGGAAAAAACCATAGGAATATATAGATGATTCTTTTTGATTCCCATTGCCATATTGACGATAAATGCTACGATAATGATCTGGCCCAGGTCATGGACAGATCCCGCCAAAACGGGGTGAAGGCTGTGCTGGTGGTCGGGATTGACAGGGCCACCTCGAAAAAGGCCATAGATATCGCATCCAGGTTCGATCATGTTTACACCTCTGTGGGGGTTCATCCGCATGATGCGGTTCAATGTTCCGCCCAGGTACTCAATGAACTTCGACAATTTGCTCTGACCCATGACTGTGTCAAGGCCTGGGGAGAAACCGGGCTGGATTTCAACCGCATGTTTTCACCCCAGGAAGACCAGGAAGCCTGTTTTTCTGCCCAGCTTGCCCTGGCCGGCAAGCTGGACCTGCCGCTGATTTTCCATGAACGGGATTCCAAGGGGCGGTTTTATGAGATATTGAAATCAGACGGGCCCAAGTCAAGAAAAGGGGTGGTTCACTGTTTTTCCGGTACAAAAGAAGAGATGTTTAAATATCTTGACCTTGGGTATTATATCGGCATTACAGGTATTCTCACCATTCTTAAGCGTGGTGAGTACCTGCGCAGCATTGTCCCTTTGATTCCGCGGGATCGGTTGCTTATAGAGACTGATGCCCCTTATCTGACGCCCACACCCCAGAAAAACAAACACCGGCGCAACGAACCTGCTTTTGTCCGGTCCGTGATGGAATGCCTTGCCCAGGTGCGCGGAGAAGACCCGGATCAGTTGGCCTCTGCCGTGTTTAAAAACACCCTGGATCTTTATAATATTCCGGTGGACCCGGCCTGGCCGGATAAATAGAGCCTGCTCACAATTTTGTACTTTTCAGGAAAAAGCAAAATGCGTGAACAAGGTCCGCGTATAATAAAATGCAAACAGTTTGTCACAAAATTGAAATATCATGATCTGTTCACATAAATCCTTAATGATTGACTTTGTTCAGGTTAAGTGCTAATGACCTGATTTGGTGAATTTTATGCTAATGCCATGAACAAAACGAGGAGCTTGAATCATGATTGGTGGTGTAGGAATGCCGGAGTTGATAATCATTCTGGTAATTATCCTTATTATATTCGGTGCGGGTAAGTTGCCTGAAATCGGTGCCGGTTTAGGAAAAGGTATTAAAAATTTCAAAAAAGCAACAAAAGAGCCCATTGATGACGACAAGGAAAAGGAGCCTGAAAAAATAGATAAAAATTAGTGGTGATTGTTATTCGCTTCTTTCAGCGTTCCACAGCCAAGCACGCCATGTGTCTGGCGGCTTACTCATGCCTTTTCAAAGATTCGACATCATATACTCTCCTGTTGGTTTTTAAGATCTTATTTGGCGGTAGTTACAAAAAAGTAATATACCGCCTTTTAAAATAGACATTACTGTAACAAAGTTTGTCGTTTTCGTTTGTTTTCGGGGCTTAACTGCGTGTGCGTGTTGTAACCTGTTGAAAATAAAAGATTGGCACATCCATTGCAATCTATTGCAATGAGTTGCAAGCAGTAATGAGAAGCGTTTTATGGTATTGGTCGGACGTATGAGATGGTTTGCCGAAAAGACGGACATATATTAAAAGGTCAAAATTAAAGATATTGAACAGACATGGACAGTCCTGAAACCAAATTATTAATTGAGCAGAAACAAGAGCTGATAGATCAGTACCTCCAGGGGCAAGAACCCAACTTTCTGGAAAAGATGACCACGCGTCTTGATGAATACTTTTATCGGGTGTTTGAAAAGAGTATTGCCGCCAGGAAAATGGTTATTTCGGGCAGTCCTTTTGCCATTATTGCCTTGGGTGGATACGGAAGGAAAGAACAGTGTATTCACTCAGATATTGACCTGCTCATTCTTTTTGATAAAGTCATTCCGCCGGAGGTGGAAGCCTTTGTTCAAGAGCTTTTATATCCCTTATGGGACGCCAGGTTTGAAGTCGGGTATGCAGTTCGGAACATCAATGAATGTATTAAAATGTCCTTTGAGCGTTTTGATATCCTGACCACAGTGCTTGATGCCAGGTTTATCTGTGGCGCTTCCCTGATCTATTCCGCATTCATGGAAGATTTCAGGCAGCAGTTATCCGCAAAGCACTTGAAGCCCACGCTCAATTATTTGTACGAAAACGGAGAAAAGCGTCTGGAGGATTTTGGGGACTCTTCGTATCTGGTTTCTCCGGATTTAAAATCCGGATTTGGCGGTCTTCGGGATTACCACACACTGCTGTGGTATGCCAAAATAAAATCCAATATCAAAATCCGCCGGGATCTTGAGTATTACGGGTTTCTTTCCCATTTTGAATACGAGAGCCTGGAAGAAGCGTTAACCTATATCTGGGATGTGCGTAATCGCCTGCATCATATCAGTCATCGCAAAAACGATACCCTGCATTTTGAGAACCAGGCAGAAGTGGCCGGTTTGATGGATTATACGGATATGTCCGGCTTACCCCAGGTGGAGGTTTTCCTGGGTGAACTGCATGAGAAAATGGATTTTTTAAAGCAGATTTACAGGATCACATTTGAAGATATCGTATCCACCTGCCGGGTTAAAAAGGAAACTGTCGGCCCACGCCCCACCAAGACTGAGGGCCTGGTTGTAAAAAAACGTCGGCTTTACTTTGCCAATACCGTTACAATTATCCAGCACCCTGATTTACTGCTCCGCATTTTTCTTGAAAGTGGTCAGACCCGGATTCCCCTCTCCATTGAGGCCAGGCGGGTTGCATCGGAATTCCGTCACCTTGTGGATCATGATGTTCGCACGGATCCCGAATGTGTCAAAATTTTCAAGCGGATTCTGGGGATGTCCCTGTGGAAATTCAATGTGCTTAATGTCATGCTTTCCACCGGCATCCTGGCGCAGTTTATTCCGGAATTCTCGCCGCTCGTGCACAAAATTCAGTACAACCAGTACCATTTGTTTCCTGTCGACAAGCACTCCATCCGCTGCGTACAGATCCTTAACAACTTTAAGGATCCCGGCGACACGATGATGGGAACCCTTTATAACTCGGTGTTCAAGGAGATAAGAAATAAAAATGTATTGCTTGTGGCAGGCCTTCTTCATGACATCGGGAAAGCCGACCCTGCCAAGGAGCACTCTCGCAGGGGCGCCGAAATAGCCGGACCTGTTGTTGACCGTCTCGGATTCAGCCCTTCGGAAAAAGAAGACATTCTTTTCCTTATTAGAAACCATCTGTTTTTGGCAAAAACCGCCACCCGCCGGGATATTTTTGACGAGGAAACAGCCGTTTACACAGCGCATAAGATTGGAAAAATCCGGTTGTTGCGCATGCTTTTTTTGCTCACTGTAGCAGATTCCAAGGCCACCGGACCTAAGGCCTGGAACGACTGGACGGAAAATCTGCTTAAAGATCTGTTTTTTAAAAGCATGAGTATCATCAAAACAGGGGAATTGGCCTCTAAGAAAACCCAACGTCTTATTGAAAAAAAGAAAAAAGAGGTCCTGGCCCTGTTGCGGGAAAGCTGGCGGGAAGAAGAGGTTACCAGTCAGTTATCCAACATGTCCCGGCGCTACCTGCTTTATGTGCCGCCCCAGAATATTGTGGATCATATCAATCTATTCAGAAACCTGGGAGACCGCGAGTATATCTGGCAGATCACAAAGGAAAATGAGTCAGATATGAGAACCGTCTCGATTTGCGGCAGGGACAAGCCCGGGTTTTACTCCAAGCTTTCCGGGGTTTTTTTTCAGAATAACATTGATATTGTCGGCTCCCAGGCCTATTCTCTGGGTGACAGTCATTTTCTGGATATCTTTAATGTGCGTCCTCCCCAGGACCGTCTCTTTGAAAAGGAAAAATGGGAAAAGGCCGGGCAGGATTTAAGCATGGCCCTTGAAGACGATCACTACCTGGACAATGTGCTTGAGAAAATCCCCACTGTAGTGACCATATCCAGCGGTCGCCCTCCTGAACCCAGTCAGGTTCGGATAGACAATGAGACATCCAGCTTTTTTACAATTATTGAAGTTTTAACCTATGATTTCCCTGGACTTTTGTTTGCCGTCACCAATACTTTGTACCGGTCCGGCATCAACGTTAATGCCGCCATGGTGGCCACGAAGGTGGATCAGGTGATTGACGTTTTTTACGTCCGAAATATTGAAGGGGATCAAAAAATAGAATCCGAAGATAAATTAGAGCAAATCAAAACAGCTATTATTAACCGTCTTCCACAGATACAGTCAAAGGAGGTCATAAATGAAAAAAATTGAGGCAATTATTAAACCCTTTAAGCTGGATGATGTTAAAGAGGCTTTGAGCGAGATAGGCATCTACGGCATGACCGTTACGGAAGTTAATGGATACGGCCGGCAAAAAGGGCACAAGGAAATCTACCGTGGCGCGGAATATGTTGTTGATTTCGTTCCGAAAATAAAACTTGAAATTGTTGTGACCGACGACCGACTTGACGAAACCGTGGAAACTATCCGGTCTGCTACCAATAGCGGTAAAATCGGTGACGGTAAGATTTTTGTGCTGCCGGTTGAAGAAGCCATTCGAGTCAGAACCGGTGAACGCGGAGATGATGCAATTTAATGGTTAAGGTGCTTTTGCGCCCCATTATTTCAAACCCAAAAACACGGGTAACCCCCACAATAACTTTATATAGATAGAAAGGTAAAAAAATGACACCAAAAGATGTATTGGCAATGGCTAAAGAAAACAATGTTAAAGTCGTTGATATCCGCTACATGGACTTCATCGGCACCTGGCAACACTTTAGTGTGCCTCTGTCAGAACTGACAGAGGCTTCCTTTGAAGATGGATTTGGTTTTGACGGTTCTTCCATGAGAGCATGGCAGAGCATTGATAACTCCGATATGAACGTAATCCCTGAAGCAGGTACGGCAAAAATTGATCCGTTTTTTGAAGTTCCGACCCTGGTTGTTATCGGCAACATTCATGATCCCATCACCGGCGAATCCTACTCCAGAGATCCCCGCGGTATTGCCAAAAGAACTGAAGCCTACTTCAAGAGCACCGGCATCGGCGACACCATCTTTGTAGGCCCTGAGCCCGAGTTCTTTATCTTCTCCAACATCCGTTACTCTTCTGAGCCCCATGCTTCCTTTTTTGAAATTGATTCCCGGGAAGCATACTGGAACACCGGTGACGGTTCCGAGCCTAACCTTGGCTACAAAATCAGACCCAAGCACGGCTACTTCCCCCTGCCGCCCATGGACACCTATCAGGATATTAGAACTGAAATGATGCTGACCCTGCAGGATCTGGGCATTGACATGGAATGCCAGCATCACGAAGTTGCTACCGCCGGACAGTCTGAGATTGACCTTCGGTTTGACTCCCTGCTGAATATGGGTGACAAGCTTGCCTGGTTCAAATATGTACTGAAGAATGTGGCTGCAAAACACGGACATTGCGTGACCTTTATGCCCAAACCCCTTTTCGGTGACAACGGTACCGGCATGCATACCCACATGAGTTTCTGGAAAGGTGGAGAGCCCACCTTTGCAGGCAACAAATATGCCGGTCTGTCCGATAACGCCCTGTGGTCCATCGGCGGCATCATGAAGCATTGCAAAGCCCTGTGCGCTATTACCAACCCCACAACCAACTCCTACAAACGTCT
Organism: Desulfobacter sp. UBA2225; assembly: GCF_002348205.1. Classification (NCBI taxonomy): domain Bacteria; kingdom Pseudomonadati; phylum Thermodesulfobacteriota; class Desulfobacteria; order Desulfobacterales; family Desulfobacteraceae; genus Desulfobacter; species Desulfobacter sp. UBA2225. The sequence goes on from NZ_DDYV01000008.1 coordinate 10,514, forward strand.
GGTGCCCGGTTTTGAAGCACCCATCAAAATGGCTTACTCCAGCCGGAACCGTTCTGCCGCTATTCGTCTGCCCATGTACTCCGGATCACCCAAGGCAAAACGTCTTGAGTTCCGTACTCCCGACCCCAGCGCCAACGGTTACATGGCCTTCTCCGCCATCGCCATGGCCATGATTGACGGCATCCAGAACAAAATTGATCCGGGGGATCCCATGGATAAAAACATCTATGATC
>NZ_DDYV01000182.1:0-10305 GCF_002348205.1 Desulfobacter sp. UBA2225
TCCGCGTCGCGCCGGCCCCGCTGTATAACACCTTTCACGATGTGTGGAGCGCGATCCACGGCCTGAAGGAGATCGTCGACCGCCGGCTGTACAAGGACCTGGACAGCGGCCGGCAGGCCGTCCCCTGAAACGAGCCGCACGACAAATGGTGTATAATGGCAGGCCAGGAGGCCCCATGATCGCAGCCATCAAGCCCAAGGACCTGCTGCTGCCGTCGGTCGACATCTGGTTCAAGCGCTGGTTCGTGCTGACCGCGGGGGACATGGAGAAGTTCAATTCCATGACCGTCGCTTGGGGAAGCATCGGCGGCATCTGGGAGATGCCCTTCATCCAGGTCGTGGTCCGGCCCACGCGCCACACGTTCGGTTTTATGAACGACTTCCCGACCTTCACCCTCTGCTCGTTCCCGGCAAAGTACCGCAAGGACCTGGCCATCCTCGGCAGCAAGTCGGGCCGCGACGGAGACAAGATCGCGCTGACGAAACTGACGCCGATGAAGTCCAAGGCGGTGGCGACACCCTGCTTCCGCGAGGCCGACCTGATCCTGGAGTGCCGCAAGATCTACTGGCAGGACCTCGACGACCGAAATTTCCTGTCAGCGCGGATTGCCGCGCAGTACCCGCAGATGGATTATCACCGCGTCTTTTTCGGCGAGATCCTGCGCATTCGCGGCAGCGGCGAATTCAGAAAAAAATAAAAACGTTGCCGTCGCCCGTTCAGGGCGTCATTTCTCGCCCGCGGCAAGCAGCCTCAGGGGTATTCTCCACCAGTTCCCAGCCGCCAGGATCGCCATGGCCGGGGAGGATGATCCGCGACTCGGGCAACCGGCTTTTCGGGTTGGCCAGGGTGGCGGGCCGGTCGGCCTGGTCAGTTTCCTTGATGCAGCCGAGCGTTCTGGCGTCGGCGGACTTGACCAGGCAGCCAGCAAAAAGCACTTTCCCTCCGCGATCCAGGTGACGATATTGTCCACAGGGTGCCCGGCGCCTGGATAAAAGAATTCCAGTTCGCGAGCGTCGATCTGGAGTGTATATTCTCCCGTGAAGGTTCCGGTGCGGGGCTTCGACGTCGGCGGCCAGGACCAAATCGTGCGTTTTTTCCAGGCCGAGAGATGCGATACCCCGATGGTGGATCTCAGGCAGTCTGCCCAGGCAATCGACGTGGGAATGACCGACGATGACCGCTTTCATCCTGGCATTGAGGCTCTTCTCCACCCAATCTAGCAGCATGGTCGTCTGCTTCCGGCGGCCAGGGGGTGTCGATCAGGGCGGCTTTGACGCCGTCAACAACGATCAGGCCGTTGACCGTCACATTGCTCCATTCTTTCACCGCCTGACAGGTCACCTGCCGCCAGATGCCCAGGGCCAGGGAGTAGAGTTCAACGTCTTTGCTCAATTCGATTCTTTTCTGCTCCCCAAGGGCTGTGAGCGTGATCACCATCATCATAAAAAACAACACCTTTCGTTTTATATCCTCTCCTTGATTCGCCCTATTTTAAACGAAGCGGAAAAGAATCGCCAGGGCGTAAAATATTAAGAAATAACATCAGAAAATGAATTCCGGATTCCTATTAAATTGCAAGCATTCCCCATGTTCCCTTTAATGAATTAAGGTAAGACCTGTTACTAATTGCCCATTATGTGAAATTGCTCAAAATTCCCTTATGCCTTTTAAGATCACAAGATTTTATAATTTCTTTAATGCAATTTCTATTGTAAATTAGAAAGAATTTCTTTAAAATTGAATGCGCGGGCTATCCAAATGAGGAAGATACTATTTTTTCATTAAAGTGCTATTAAAATATGCAATCAAACAAAATTAAATATATTCGCATTAATTTAATTAATACAGATAGAATTTACAAAGAAAAAATTAAACTTGACTTCTCAAATAAAACGAAAAGTGATAAGAGCTTCTTTAAAAGATTAAAAGATAGAGAGAGAGCGCCAAGGTGTCTATGGTTTCCAATCATCCCGTTTAAAATCAATAAAAATGAAAACGATCGAAAACTTCAACACGAAGAGATCTCAAAAACAGTTAATCGAACCCTTTTTGGAATGCTTTCATTTTGTATTTTTTGTATTTTCACTTTATCAATAAATGATCTAAAACTACTTACTACGAATGCACTGATTAAATTACCTTTTGCTAATATCGAAATCGATTTCAAAACTTTTCTAATATCAGCTCCCCTATTACTTGCAGGAATAGTCTTTTATTTACATGTTTATTATGGTCAATTGCGATTGCTTGATAAACCAGAGGAAGACTCCTTACATCCAGTTATTTTTAATTTATCATCAAAAAATGCCCAATTTCTCTCTATATTCTTACTTTATTGGCAAGCTCCGTTAGTTCTGATATTCTTTTTCTGGAAATCCATTCCTCAACCATTTTCAACAATTCCCTTTTATATTATGTCTTTTATTACTTTTATCTTAGTTTTTCTTCAAATAAGAAGATGCGGCGCCGAAACAAGACGACACAATAGATATTTATGGGTGATTTTAACTTTAATTAGTTTTATTTTTATAGATAAAACCATAGTTAAAATTCAAGGGAAACCCATTTTTTGTTCATTTTTTTGCAGGCATGTTAAGTTTTTATATCCAGTTTTCGAGTGGCCTTTTCAGAGAAATCTTCAGCTGTCAAATATGAATTTATCAAATACAATTCTTAAGAAATTCAATTTGAGTTATGCGAATCTTAATAATTCGGATTTAAGCAACGCAGACATTTCGGGTGCATTTTTAGAAAATGCTAGTTTAAGAAATGTTAAAATGTCTTCTGTAAGAGCAGTTGGTACGAATTTTTCGTCAGCTGATCTTAGTTACTCCATCATCGAAAAAGGAGATATGGAGGGATCTATTTTCAACCAGACAGTTCTTCGTTATGCAAATTTAAATGAAGCCAACCTGCGCAGATGTCTTTTTAACCAGGCCGATCTAGTTAATGCAACTTTAATTGGGGCAGATATGAGAGAAATCAAAATAAGCCATACAAATATATTGAATGCCAATTTCTCAAACGCGATATTAAATGGCACTTCTTTAATAAATCAAATCCCAAATCAAGATTTGATAAAATCTAGCAACGATTAGCTTCATGGCACTTAATTTTTATCATTTACTAAAAATAATGATTGACGAAGGAGGTGATGTATTATATTTAACTTGTGGAAGTTGCCCTTGTATTAGAGTTCACGGGGGCATCAAACGAATTGAACACCCTTCATTATCAAGTAAAGATCTTGAAGATTATTTTAATTCATCAACCTTTGAAAATGATAGAATATCTTTTAGTTTTTCCGGATATGTTTGCTCAATAGTTGAAGTTGCTCGCCTCGGGAGATTTTCCGTATCATGGCAAGGAGACAAATTTGATAAAAAAGGATTGAAGTCAATTGTAAAGAGTATTCCATCAAAAATTCAGTCTCTCTTAGATCTTGGCATAAACATCCATGAATTAAATTCCCCATTCCTCCCTGGTATTTACCTTATAGGTGGATATTCAAAATCTGGTCGTTCAACTACGCTTTCATCACTGATTGACAATGTTAATCGTAATTTAAATAAAAAATTGATTGCCATCCAACCATACAGTTCATTAATTCATTATCACAAAAAAAGTCTCGTTGAGACTATTGTTCCTAAAAATGCTAATGAAATAAAGCAAATTACTGAATTCGCCATTTCTACCTCAGAGGCAAACTGTATATATATAGACGGGTATTATGGTCGAGCCGCATTAGAAGCTATTCTGTTTGCAGCGCGGTGTGGATTACTTTGTTTCGCAACTGTCTTAGGTCAATCCGTAGAGGCAGTAATTCAAAATATACTCTTTGAGTGGCCACAAAGTGAGAGGGATTATATTTTGACATTTCTTGCAAAGCATTTAAACTGTATTTTATGTCAAGCATTATTGCCTTCCTTAAGGAATAGCCAAACACTTGCATATGAATTTCTGAATTGCTCGAATGAGGTTAGAACACTAATTGAAATAGGTCGGATTAAAGAACTCAGAAAACATTTTTCGGATGACTACAGAATCGGAGAAAACATTTCATTAGAAAAATCCGTCATCCAACTTTATAAAAACAAGTATATATCACATGATACATTAAAATCTTTTTTTGACCTTAATCCTGATAAAAAGTCACTTAAGATATTTATTTAAATTGGTTCAATATGTATATTTGAAAAGAAATCGCTTTTTTTGTACATTTAAGGAAAGGTAGTCCTCCAAGTTTTTGGAAGTTGTTATACTGATAACGTAAAATATTTTTCGCACATTTTAGAGGAGAGGTAGTCCTCCAAGTTTTTGGAAGTTGTTATACTTCCGGTTCGGCTAAAAACCTAAAACAAGGAGGACCACCTATGAACGAGGATAGCAGGGAACAAGGCAAAATGGAAGTGAGCAAGCCCCAGATCATCCAGATCAACGAGGGCGAGGTGCACGCTCATGTCGACCGTCTGGTCAAGCAGACCGTCGAGGAGATGCTCAACGGCATGCTGGATGCGGAGGCGGATCGTTTGTGCCAGGCCAGGCGCTATGAGCACAGCGACCAGCGGCAAGACACGCGGGCAGGCCATTACAAGCGTAAGCTGCATTTGAAGGCGGGCGAAGTCGAGCTGAAGGTTCCCAAGTTAAGGCATCTGACCTTCGAGACAGCCATCATAGAGCGTTACCGCAGGCGCGAGGCCTCCGTGGAGGAAGCCTTGATTGAGATGTACCTGGCCGGGGTCAGCGTGCGGCGTGTAGAGGATATCACCGAAGCGTTGTGGGGCACTCGAGTCAGTCCCGGCACGATCAGCAACCTGAACCAGAAGACCTACGAGCGGATCAACGAGTGGCGCAACCAGCCCATTGAAGGCGGGCACCGGTACGTTTACATGGACGGGATTTGGCTGAAGCGAAGTTGGGGCGGAGAAGTGCGCAACCTGTCGATCTTGGTCTGCATTGGCGTGGGAGAGGGCGGATTCCGGGAAGTGCTGGGGGTGGCCGAAGGCGCCAAGGAGAACAAGGAGAGCTGGCTCTCGTTCCTGCGTCATATGAAGGCTCGGGGGCTGAAGGATGTCGAACTGGCTGTGTCTGACAAGTGCCTTGGGCTGGTCGAGGCGCTGGGAGAGGTATATCCGGAGGCACGTTGGCAGCGCTGCGTGGTGCATTTCTACCGCAATGTGTTCACCGTGGTTCCCCGGGGCAAGATCAAGGCAGTAGCGGCCATGTTGAAAGCGATCCACGCCCAGGAGGACCGGAAAGCGGCCGAGGAGAAGATCGAGGCCGTGGCTGCCAAGCTGGAGCAGATGAAGCTAGCCAAGGCGGCCACGATGGTGCGGGAAGGGGCGCATGAGACGCTGAGCTATTACAGCTTCCCGCAGGCGCATTGGCGGCACCTGCGAACGAACAACCCGCTGGAGCGGATCATGCGCGAGATCCGCCGGCGGACGAGGGTGGTGGGAAGCTTTCCCGATGGTGAGTCGGCATTGATGCTGGTAGCAGCGCGATTGCGGTACGTGGAAGGAACACGCTGGGGAACGCGCAGGTACATGAGCATGGAGCGGTTCAATGACGTCATGGAAGAGGAGGTGTCAACGATAGCATGAACAAAATGGCCGGCGCTGGAATGTGGGAAAGTGAAGAATATGAGTCGAAACCCTAAATGTGGATGCTTTCTTCCATCAGTTGCAATGATTTTTTATACAATTAATAAAATCAATATAACTAGAACATCGATTGTTTGTTAATACATAATCTAAATCATTAATAGCTAAACGTGAAAATATCCTTTCCAAAATACTAAAAGATTTGTCATAATCTATTTCACATAGTTTCAGTATTCTTTTTAATTCATTGGAAGGCCTATAAAACTCATTTTGTGGATCAATTTTTTTTAAATCTAATCCTAACTTTAACCTGATAGATTCACATGATAAAGCTGAATCGATTTTATTGAACAAAGTATGCATTGAAAGAATCCATGCTTCAAATTCCATAATCGAAAAATGAATGAATATTTTATCAGGTTTACTCATTTTGCTTGTTTCTAAATGTACTCTTAATTTTACTAATTCCGAAACACAATCATCAATTTTGCCTTTTGATTTATCATTATATGATTTACAATACATATCCCTTATCCCTAAAATTAATTCATACCCCCTATTAAACAGATTCACTTCTCTCGCTTTTATTGCACTTAGAACTAAATCATCATTCTGAACATTTATTAATAGAAAATTAAAATCAACAGTTGGAACGTTAGTGTTATAGTTATAAGGAATTTCAGAGAATTTATTAGCTTGCAATTTCAAACACTTATAAGATATTTTATCATACCCCAGAATGAGTGGAATTAATTTCCTTAAAAATATTATTTCAGATTGTCCCTCAACAAATATCGCAATTCTTTTCAATTTTTATCGTTTTTTAAAAATGAATTACTTGAAAAAAAATCGAAATTGCTTAGGCCCGTGTCCAGAAAATCATCAAATATTTCTTTTGAGTTTTCGTAGTTAATAATATTAGATATATTTCCCTTTCTTTGAATAATCAACCAATATTCGAGCGGGACAATATTCATTACAAATCGATCATTGGTCGCCATAATTAACTGAAAAATTGGGTTTTTCGCTTTTTCTATCAATAATTTTATTAAGTTGCATGATCTTTCGAAATCAAGCCCTTCACCAATATCATCTATTAAAATGCAACTGTGTTTGTTTTCAAACTGAGCATAATTGATTTGAATTATCAATGAAATAGTCCTAAACATACCCTGAGACATATCGTGTTGATCTGTAATACTCTTTAAGTCCGACTCTTTTACAGCAAGGCCAACAGGCTGTGAAGAAAAAGCGCCCTCAATAACGATACTTTTAGGTTGCTGGATGTCAACACTATCGATTTGATACCCAATAGTGTCCATATCACTAATTATTGACTCTAAAAATGGATCACCATACTTCTCTCTTCCCTTCTTAAAAACTCGAGTAACCTTATTGGTATCATAAAGAAGGTTCTTGTTTTCTAAATCATCTTGTTTATTAGTAAATAGAGCAAAATGATCTTTACCTAAATGCGATCCAAACTTAAAATGTACTAAATTGCTTCCCCAATTATACAAATCTTCCAAAAAAGAATGCTGAACCATATCTCTCCGTGAAAGAGCAGCTATTTCATTTTCCGGTGTTTGAAAAGACATTTTTTTCTCTAATTCTTCAAAATATATTTCTCCTTTACCTTCATTCTTTCTTTTAAGAAGATTTTTCCCCTTCACATCAAGAATTTCTTCGAGAACTCTATTTCTCTCGTACTTTAAAATATATTTTATTTCGTCATTTGTTTTGTTAAAAACAACTGAATATTCTCCACCAAAATATCTAGCTAGAGTCCGAGGTATAGTTAGAATATTTGATAAAGATTTAAGTATATTCAAAGTCTTTGACTTTCCGGTTGCATTTTTTCCTACTATTAAATTAATTTTCCCAAAAGAACATTTCTCTAGCTTCCATTCTTCAGGCATATCTAAAAACTGGGAATATTCAATAGATTTTAATTCCATATACTTCTCCAAAATATTTTCTAATTAATTGTAAAACAAAATGATATCATTATCAAATGTAATATTTTAGCAAGTTCGATCCAAGTGCACTATCTCTTTCAAATTCCTCAAAAATATCCTTTTTGCTTTGATTTCCTACAGAATGTAGAGTGTAAATCGAGGGGGGGGCATTATTTGTGTCATCTGTTCGCTAAAACGGCCTACAGCTGGGCGCCATACATCGCCGGCATACTGACCGTGGTCTTCGTACCGATATTATTTTTTATCATGAAGTCTCTGAAACTGGCATCCCTAATCAACGGATTCTCGGTGATCATCGGCGTCATCACCATGGCCCACTTCTCACTGGAGATTGCATCCCTCTGGGCCAACATTGTGACCCTGTTATCCAAGTTCGTCATCAGACGTGCCATCTTCTGCCTCGAGGTCTACCCGCTGGAAGGCAACCCCAATCCCAAGGGCTGGGGGCTGATCCGCTACCCCAAACCTGGACTTCTGGTATGTCCATTTCGTCACCTGGACCGCGGTCTATTTCCTGGGCCACTTCATCTGGAGGTAGGACGATGAACAAGATCAAATGGTTCAAGCCGCTGTGGTGGGTATTGCATATCGTTGCCATAGCACTCGTACTCTGGATCGGACACAGCATTAGGTTCTAGATACAGGGCTTCAGGGTCCAGGGTTTTGGGACTAGGGTGTAGTGAAGAAAGGTTAAGAAAAAACAAAGCAAACGGTTCGTCAACGGCGAGTTATTCAACCTCTATACCCTATACCCTAAACCCTACACCCTATTTGCGGACCGGCACCACGATCAGCGTGCGGCAATCCTCGGGCTTTGTCGAAGTGGGATCGTCCATGTAGGACTCGCAGATCGGGCCGCTGACCGCATAGCCGCCCCTGGCGATGAATTCCATCAGCACGGGATAGGCGGCGCCGAGGGAGGTGTACGGCCCCTTGTAGATCATCTCCGCCACCAGGGGATATTTGTACTCCCCTTTTTTCAGGGGCGGCGCCACTTTTTCCAGGGCGTGCACGGGCAGGCATGCGTCCCAGCGCAATTCCTCGGGCTTGACCTGCGCCGGGGAGTTGTAGTAGATCATGGACGGCCCGCCCAGCATCTCCAGGTTCTGCTTCTGGAATTCGGCCATCAGCTCGCCCAGTTTCTGCGGCACCTGCTCATAGGAACCCATGCACTCCAGGGCCGCATAGGTGAAATTTTCGCCGCTCTCGCGGATCCTGGGCTCCTGCTGGGCCAAAAGTCCGGCCGCCAGGCAGAGAAGCATCAGCGCATATCCGATTCTTTTCATGGATCCTCCTGGAACACAAATCTACGTTTTCTCCGGTTTGTTGTCAATCCGGAACCGGGGAAATCGGATACTCGGCGGCGATTTGACAGGGAGCCGCAACCGATCTACAATGCCGGCTTGCGCAACGGTCCCGATCGCCGGGAAAACAGCGGAGGCTTTTTGGAAAATAGATCTCGCGACATCGGCATTTTTGCCCTGCTGATCCTGACCTTCCTCATCTGGTCCAACTCGTTCATCGCCATCAAGCTGCTGCTGGCGAGGATGACCGCTTTCGACCTGCTGCGCCTGCGCTTCATCCCGGTGGCCGTGATCAGCCTGGGCCTGATCGCCCTGTTCTACCGCGACGAGGCGCGGGCGATATGGAAAGCGCATCCCTGGCGCGTGACGCTGGGCGGCCTGCTGATGGTGATCAGCTACAACCTGATGCTGAACTCGGGAATGCGCTACGTCCAGCCCAACGCCGCCTCGCTGCTCATCGCCCTGAACCCGCTGATCACCCTGCTGCTGGCCGTGCGCTTTTTGGGCGAGCCGTTCACGCCCCGACGGCTGCTCGGCACGGTCGTCACTTTCGCCGGCCTGGCGCTGGTGGTCCTGCTGGGCCGGGTCGGCGGCGGCATTGACACCTGGATCGCGCTGGACAAGGTTCCCTACATCCTGCTGGTCCTGGGCGGGCCGGTCAGCTGGGCGGCGGCGACCATCATCATCAAGCCGGCGCTGAGAGGCCATTCGCCCCTGGCGTTCAATTTCGTCAGCCTGGCCATCGGCGGCCTGCCGCTTTTTTTCTTCATCGACCGCCCCTTCGTGCGCATCGCCCTCTCGCTGCGCCCGCTGGAATACGGCGCCGCCGCCTTTCTTTCCATCGCCTGCACCATCCTGGCCTTCACTTTCTGGAACATCGCGGTCAAGCACTGGCAAGCGTCCAATGTGTCGCTGTTCGTCTACCTGAACCCGCCGCTGACGGCGCTCTTCACCTATCTGTTCTTCGGCATCGGCATCACGCTCTACTTTTTCCTGGGCGGCGTCATCATGCTGGCCGGGATCATGATCGCCACGACCGGCGAGATCCGGCCTGAAAATCAGGTCCGACCGGGCGTTTCATGACCTCAAGACCAGACTGCATGGCAGAGAGGTTCGGGAAATGCTTTTTCCCGCTCTATCTTCCCTTTTCTTTCCCGGTTCTTCCCTCTCTCTTCCCTGGAACGCATATTTATGTTACATATGATCCGTTCATACGGAGGGAACGATGAAGGACCGGGACTCGCGCAAGAAGGACGAAAGGAAGGAGGTCGTCGTCAAGGACGGCAACCGCAGTTTCAGCTGCAAGCTGCTGGACATCTCGGCCACCGGCATCTCGGTGGCCATCAGCCACTTCATTCCCACCTACAAGGAGATCGGCGTGATCATGGAGATCGAGGGCAAGCCCGTGGCCATGAAGGG
>NZ_DDYV01000198.1:0-13872 GCF_002348205.1 Desulfobacter sp. UBA2225
CCGGGAAAATGGGAATGCGCCCTCCCAGTTTGTCCAGAACTGGTTTGACAAAATCATTGATGAATCAATTATGCTTGATCCCGCGTTTACGGCAGACCGGATAACCAATTTCATGGTATCAACACTGAAATCGCTTTCCCCCGGACAGGCCGCTATCTGTGTGACCCATGACTGGAATATCTTTTCCATCAAGCAGTTCACTCTTGGATTTTCGTATGAAGATACCCTTGATGCCGGGTATCTGGATGCCGTGGCGTTTTTTGAAAGGGATTCCCGGATTTTTGCCGTTGCCAGGCAGTTCGATCCGGTCGAAATCGTTTAAAGTTTTATATTAAGCGGTTGCCAGAAAGATAGCTCTCACCGGTGCCGGATACCCCTCAACGGTTTTTCCAGGATCTTCTGGATCCAGAAAATTTTCAAGGGATTCCGTTTGAATCCACTGGGTTTTGCGTTGCTCTTCAGCAGTGGTGTCTGTGATATCCACGCACCTGATATCTGAAAACCCGGCCCGAACAAGCCAGGCTTCCATGGCAGACAGATCCGGGATAAAAAAGACATTGCGCATTTTAGCGTACCGGTCAAAGGGAAACAGACAATAATTGTTTTCCCCTCTGATGACCAGATTTTCCACCACCACCCGGCCCCCAGGCACAAGGCTGTCATGTATCTGTCTGAGCATCTTCACAGGGGATTTGCGATGGTACAAAATGCCCATGCACAGCACCAGATCGAAAAAACCATCCATGGCCGGCAACTCATCATAGGCGGCCGGCAGACAGAATACATTTTTTAAATTCAGATATTTTTGAGCCGCACAATACTGGTAATAAAAATAACTCTGGGGTTCAAGGCCTAAAGCAAACATGGGGTCTGACGCCGCCATTTTAAACATGTAATAGCCGTTACTTGAACCGATATCTAAAATTTTTCTGTTTTTAAGGCTGGGCAGATGGGGCGCCAGACGTTCCCATTTCATCCAGGACTGCCACTCGGAATCAACGTGAATACCAAAAAAATCAAAGGGGCCCTTGCGCCAGGGACTCAGATGGACAAGACCGTTGTAAAGCCTCTCTTTTTCATCGGGTAAAAGCTGGCCTGCCTGCCCGATGCTGACAGCCCTGGATAACAGATCAGATGACAAATCAACAACATTGGGACAAATTTCAGGCAGTTCTTCAACCACCTTTTTAAGCTTTCCAAAATTTCCTTTGGCAGACTCAAGAAAGGCCCCCTTTTTTTTTACCAGTTTTTCCAGGGCATCATACCATTGGTTCCATCCCAGGTGACCGTATTTTTCTAAAAAGTGTTCCATTTTATTTAACAGCAATCATGGATGTAAAATTAAACCACTTCAGCCAGACATTAAAGGCGGAGAATCCGGCGTTTTGGATACGGTTTTCATGTTCTGAGACGGTTTCGGGAACCAGTACCCGCTCCAGGGCATCTCGCTTCTGACTGATTTCAAGATCTGTATAGCCGTTTTCCCGTTTAAACTGGTAGTAATACTCCTGCTCCAGGACTTTCATTTGTGGATCAGCGTGAACGGTCTTTTCCGTAAGCAGCAATATGCCGCCTTTGCAAAGGCCTTTAAAGGCCGATTGAATAAGCCTGTCGCGTTTTTCAGGATCAAGAAACTGCAACGTCAGGTTTATAACCACCACAGATGCGTTTAAAATCACAATATCTTCAATACAGGCACAGGCAAGGTTTATGCAACCTTGACTGTCATGAACGGAAAGCCGTTTTTGAAATCGCTGGATCATGGGCCAGGAACTGTCAACGCCGGTCATTTTAAATGCAGTTGCGCCAAAACACTCAAGAAGCAGAACACCCAGGTTGCCATGGGAACATCCCAAATCGAAGATCCGTGTGCCGTTTTGATAAAACTGCCGGGCAATTCTTGCCTGCTGTTTAAGTACTTCGCCGTACAGCGGTACTGATCTGACCAGCATATCGTCAAATACCCGGGCGACGTTTTCGTTGAACCTGAAAGGTGTGATCGTGGTCAGTTTTTCTGCAAATACCCTGTCTTTATTCATAGCACCGTCCGTTTTAATCCGGGCATCTATACATCATTTACAGGGTTTGTGCAAGCGGTTGGGAAACCTTACCAAGCGGTACAATAGGCACTTCAGATAATTCACATATTCGGACAGGTCTTACTGGAAAAAGAATCTCAGGCCAGGTCTAATCCCGACGGCCGGCCGGAATGTTGTCTATCACCATGATTTCCTGACTTCCTTGAAAGGTATCTCCGTCAGTCGTGTCTCCGGTCAATGTCAATGTATAATCGCCTATGATCAGGTCGTCCAATTTTTTGATTTTATCTGAATCAAATTTGGCGACAAAATTGCCCCTGTCATCGTATTTCCACCAGTCCATGTCAACGCCATTCAATGATACGGTTTCTACGTCCACCAATTTGTAGGCGATGTCCGTATGAACTGTGACAATTGTACTTTTGCTCTGGATGTTGAGCACATTCGGAGACACATCAATCTCAATGTCAAAGGCGTAACACGGGACAGGTATTTGCAGCACAAGTAGTGAAAGGGTCAAAAAACCGCAAAAAGACAAACAAAAGGATTTCATTTTTTTTGCCATTTCTTTTTCTCCTTTGTTGCGGGCCTGTCCCAGCCGTTCCAGGTATTCTCTCCCGAAACTGCGAAGGCAGGCGCTCATTGTTTTTTTATATATTAATTATCGTTTATTAATAATCATCCGTCAAGGTCATTAAAAAAGCTTCGATCTCTTTCAGCTGATTTGGTGTCAGCCCCAGATTTCCAACTTTTGTTGACAAGTTTTCTTCCACTTCCGGTGTAAAAACGCTGCGATCATTTAAAAACTCAAGCATTTCCATGAGAGTTGGAAACACACCGTTGTGGGAATAAGGGGCTGTAAGCGCAATATTGCGTAGGGTTGGAATTTTAAATTTTCCGTCTTGGGCTGCATCACCGACTATAGGCCCCAGACCTAAATCCGCACCTTCTGATGGAATTCCATCGTTGGCCGGAACACCGATATTGGCGTATTTGTAATTGGTGAAAAGGGCCGCCGGCGCACCAAATGCCTTTGTTATGGAATGACAGGAGGCGCAATTGGTCTGGAAAAGATCCCGACCAGCCTTTTCCTTATCGGAAAGCACTGCTGTGTCAAACTTTGAGGTAAATTTGGTCACATCGGTAGATCGCTCATATGCAGCTATTGCGATGCCAAAGTTGTCATAGGCTGCCGCCACGTCTTCAAGTGATCCAGTGCCGAAAACGCTGTTCCACAGGTTCACGTAATCAGAATCCTTGATTATCTGAATCACCGCATCTTTACTAGGCATGGTCATTTCAACAGGATTTAATGGTGGGCCCTGGGCTTGCTCGGCAAGGGGGTCGCCCAGATCCCAGCCAGTTGCGCGGCCGTCCCAGAACATGCCGCCGACCCATTCGCTGGAAGCTTCATCCAGAGCCAGTATCGGGCTGAATCCGGCATACGCAGAGGAAGGAGCATTGCGCCCGCCTTTGCTGACGCCATCTGCGCCCGTTGAAACAAAATTGGTATAAGGATCCAGATGATTTGTGATATCTGCAAATCCACTGAAAGGATGGTGGCAGTTCCGGCAGGATTGTGTGCCGTTAAATGACATGTTCTTGTCGTTATAAAGCCGCATCCCGAGCTTTTCAATATCAGAACTGACGGTCGGACTGCCTCCGGCAGCCCAGGCTGCCGAAATTACAAATAGGGAACTTACAAGAATACCTGTGAACTTTTTCATCATGTTGCTCTCCTTTTAATATTTTTGAGGATATATAAAAGCTGTCTGCCACAAGGCAGCATGTAGCCTGATTTGATGAACAATAGATACCGATAATATCTCACTTTACCAGATGCGATTTTGAACTAATATTGGCAAAATGCCTAGTTGAGGCATAGCCGATGGCTTAAAAGTTCAGGCAAAAAGAGCCGGGTACCATGGGGTTACAGGGTGGTTATCCCTTCGCGTATGGCAAATTTGGTCAACTCCGCAATGGAATGGACGCCGACCTTTTCCATGATGTTTCTCCGGTGGGCATCGACGGTTTTTGGACTCACATGGAGTGTTTCAGCTACCTCTTTGGAATTTTGACCTTCGGAGATCAATTGAAGAATTTCGCGTTCCCGATCGGTTAAAGTTTTTCTTTGTAAGCGATGGATTGTATCAGTTTGAGGCACAAGGCGCGACAGGTATCCGTCCACAATGGTCCCTGCAATTTCAGGGCTGATGTAGACCTGCCCTTTTGCCACCAGGCGGATGGCCGAAACCAGTTCTCTTGCGATGCAGTTTTTCAGGATATAGCCGGACACACCGGCCTGGAACATCCCTTCCACAAAGCGCCTGTCCGAGTACATGGAAAGGGCCAGGACTTTAGTGGCTGGGGCTTCTGACAGGATTTTCCGGGTGGCTTCCATACCGTTTAACTCAGGCATGGAGACATCCATGATCACAAGATCAGGGTTGAATTTTTTAACTGCAGACAGGGCGGCCCTTCCAGTGTCAGCTTCGGCAAGGACCAGGAGATCCGTCTCCCTTTCAAGAAGCAGCCTGAGACCTTCACGAATCACATGATGATCATCGGCAAGAATAATATTTATTTTCATGGTGTTTCCTTTAAACGGTATGTTTCAAATTATACGGGACCTTTAAAATTGCCCGGGTTCCCTCACCGGACTTAGACAAGATCGAAAACTCTCCGCCAATGGAGCTGAAGCGTTCACGAATGCTGAAAAGGCCGAAACCGATATTTTTATACTGTTTTTCAGGATCAAACCCAATCCCGTTATCCGTAACACAGATTTCAAAGAAATGCGCTCCTTGAGACAAGCGCACCGTTGTTTCCGAAGCGTTTGCGTGTTTGATGATATTGTGGAGTAATTCTCTTACTGTTCTGAAAATAAGAATACTCAAACTGTTATCCAGCCGATCTCCCTCCAGAAAAGTGTCGATACCATGTTCCCTGCAGGTGGTTTCCAAAAGCCATTCCAAGGCCGGCTTCAGTCCCAGTTCATAAAGTATCGGCGGGCTGATTTCAAAAGTCAAAGTCCGGGTTTCTTGAATAATTTCTTCAAGATTATCTTCAATTTCATTCATTTCGCGGGCCTGGGCCGTATTAACCGCCGCCCAGGACTCCCTGAACATTGAAAGTTTTAACTGGCAGATCGCCAGATTTTGACTGATCTGGTCGTGGAGCTCTGATGCAAGCCGTCGTCTCTCCCGTTCTTCCGTCAAAAGAAGTTTGTAAGTAAGATGTCTCAGCCGGGTTTGCTGGGATTGGAGTTTTTCTTCGTAACTTTTCCGCTCCCGGATTTCATGATTCAAACGAAGATTGATTTCCTGCAAATTTTTATGAACCTGGGTAAGTTTATTAAAAAGCGTTTGAAACGCAAAGCACAAAATACCGATTTCATCGTTCCTGTTTAAACAAAAGGGAAATAAAGTCGGTTTTGCCGACCCCAACGAAACAACCCACGCCGTCAGTTTCCCCAAGGGGTCAATCACCACCTGATTCAATAAAAAAAAACATCACAAACAGCAGGGTAAATCCGGCCAACACAGTGGAAATCAGAACAAGAAACATGGTGTTCTTTGCATATTTCATGATCTGCCGGGGAATTTCGGCGCGGATGATGAGGTCGGATGAACTGGTCAACCCCTTGAAAACATTGTATACGAAGAGCCTGCTTTTATCCTGCTCTTCAAACATGGGACCGGGATTTTTTTGCAATCTTTCAAATATCGACCGGGATTCCGCCGGAATGGAGGGGTCCTGTGAAAGCCAATATCGGTGATCCACCTTGGTCTGGTCCGTCAGGATTTTCATGTACGCCTCGTTTAGAAAGCGACCCATGATCAAATAGCCTTTTGCCGGCCCCTGGTGAAGACTTCGGATGACAGGCCGAGATGCCACAAGAAGCGGACCTTTTTCTGTGCCATAAACACCGGCAACACTGCTTTCTATATCTTTCGTATGCGCCATGAATACGTGGGACAATGGAAAACGATCGTCAGGGAATTGGGTGCTATTCAGTTCCAGGCCTGTCCTTAAATCGAACATTTTTTCCCAGAGGACACGGCCATCCAGGTCCAAAAGCATAATGAGGTTTAATCTGTTGTCGATAAAAGTCGTACGAACAAGGTTCGAACGGATGAAGTCCATATTTGTATTCTGAACGAACGCATAAGCATCATCCCACGCCGCCCAGTCATGGACAAATTCATCCAGATAGTGGATCTCCCTTCTCAGGGCTTCAAGGCACCGGTTCAAATCTTTCTCGGCCTCAAGCCTTTCCTGCAGAACGAAACTTGGGAAAACCACAAAACACTCAATACCGTAGCTCAAAATACCGTACAAAAGCAGTATTGCCAACAGAACGCCCAGAATTTTTGTTTTTAATTTCATAGTCAATAATAATGATTAAGCCGTTTGAATGATAGGGTGGAAAAATACTTTTTGTCAAAAAAAGTATCGATAATGAATGAAAAAGATTAGGTAATTTTTTTACATGCAATAGCCCTGATTCCTTGACTGCTTTTAGGGACAGTGGTACCTTTGCCGTGAAATAATTCCAGAACAATTCACAACGTATCTAAGCAAATTACATAGGGGCAAATTACATAGGGTCAGATTACATAGGGATGTCAGGACATGGAAATTATCGGCATAGATGTGGGGTTTGGTTTTACAAAAGCATATAGCGGACAAAACTCGGTAATTTTCAAATCCATGATCGGTGATGCGCCTGATATCCAGTTTATGTCATCCATGGGGGATGCCGCAGCAGCAGCAAATCTGCATATCACTCTGGACAATAAAACGTATTTTTTAGGAGCCTATGCCGAACGTCAGTCCAGCCTCACCGAATATACCCTTGACCAGGAAAAAATGGTTGAAGAATTCATCAAGATACTGGCCCTTGCGGCGGCAGGCACATGTTCCCAGACCCATGGCCCTATCAATGTGGTAACCGGCTTACCTGTGGCGTACTTAAAACGTGATACCAAGCGGCTTAAACAGATTCTCCAGGGTGAGCACGAAATCATCTACCATCACCAGGACGCACCTGATGAACACAGAAGGATTTCAATTGACAAGGTGCACGTCATACCCCAGCCCATTGGGTCCATCTTCAACCTGATTTTCGATGATAACGGAAAAATATGTGACAGAGACCTTGCAACATCCAAGCTCGGGGTGGTGGATATTGGATTTAAAACAACGGATTTTTCCATCTTTGACCATCTCCAGTACATTGAAAGGGGGTCGTCAACCATGGACACAGGCGTGGCCAAGTGCTTTTCCGTGATAGCTGATAAATTGCGTCAGGAAAGTGGTGTCAATTATCGTATCCGGCGGTGGGTCTATCCCTTTGGCCGAATTTCTGATATCATCGGTTGAAGGCAATGTGATCCCCATTCCCAAGAGCATTGATGCACGATTCAATAATGTTCGGGGGTATTGTAAATTCGGTCATTACCAGTGGGGCAAAGACAAGACTATACCTTCCCGGCAGGCACCGGCCCCTGAACAAGAACCTTCTGCCCGGGAGGAGACTCCGTCTTCGGAAGAAACAAATAAAGCAGGGAAAGGACTTGCCTGGTTGAAAAGGCAAAACGCTTAGACGCTATATGAACATTGATACACTAACACAAATTCTTTCCATGGTGGCCGAGGGCGCACTGCCCGTTGGACAGGCCGCAGATCAATTAAAACACCTTTCGTTTGAAGATATCGGTTGCGCCCATGTGGATCATCACAGAGCTCTTCGCAAAGGATTCCCCGAGGTTATTTTCGGGCAGGGCAAAACATCGGCACAGATTATTGCCATTCTTGAAAAACTGGAACAATCGGAAAATATCGTGCTTGTAACCCGCA
This sequence comes from Desulfobacter sp. UBA2225, assembly GCF_002348205.1. NCBI lineage: Bacteria > Pseudomonadati > Thermodesulfobacteriota > Desulfobacteria > Desulfobacterales > Desulfobacteraceae > Desulfobacter > Desulfobacter sp. UBA2225. The sequence continues at coordinate 7,902 of NZ_DDYV01000198.1, forward strand.
TTGATGAGGATAAGGCAGATGCCGTTCTTTCACGGTTTCCCAATGCACAATATTTTGATGACGCCCATCTGTTAAAAATAGAAAAACAGCCCCCCGCCATTACAGGCCGGGGAACAATTCTCATCGTCAGTGCAGGCACTTCAGATATTCCGGTGGTCATGGAAGCCTTCTTAACGGCAAAAGCCATGGGAAATGAAGTCAAAACACTTTTTGATGTCGGGGTCGCAGGCATCCACCGCCTTTTCGCATATCGGCAAGATCTTGAAAAAGCGTCTGTCATTATTGTTGCCGCAGGTATGGAAGGTGCCCTGCCCTCTGTGGTGGGTGGCCTTGTCAAAGCGCCTGTAATTGCTGTTCCCACAAGTGTTGGTTACGGCACAAGCTTCAACGGCATGACCGCCCTTTTGGGTATGCTTAATTCATGCAGTTCAAATATTGCGGTGGTCAATATAGACAATGGATTTGGTGCAGGTTATATGGCCTCGACTATTAACCATGTAGGGGTTGAACGTTAGATGAGTGCCTGTCCGGAAATAAGAAATATCATCCAACGTGGAAATTGGACAAAAAGGCTGTTTTCCGGACAGGAACTAAATTTGGCGCCGTAGTTTAAGGGCCTCCTTATTTGACGGATCAATCATCAAAATGCGGTTCAGATAGTCGTCAGCCTGGAGAATACGTTTATTGTTGATATGAATCCGGGCGATCTGAAGTTTGGTTTTAACACCCCCTCGCATGTTGTCATCAACCGTGATAAAGCATTCCATGGCTTTTTCCTGATCACCGGTTTCAAGGTAAATGGTGCCGGCCTTATACATCAGATCCATGTTGGCAGGATTCTCCTTGATCGCTTCAGTAACGATCTTGGCCACATATTCATATTCCTGGTTGTCCAGACAGATATTCATGATTTTTTCCTGAAGCATCCTGTTGAAACGGCTTTTTGAGATGATACGCGAAAAAAGCGTTCTTGCCTCCGTTCTGAATCCGTTAATCAAAAGTGTTTCACCCAAGTGAACCGCTGAATCAAAATACCTGGTACTAAAAGAGAGAATTTCCATGTAAAGCTGGGCGGCCTGTTTAAAGTCACGCTTGTTAATATACAACTTGGCCAGGTGGTTTCGTGAAATTGTATCCTGAGGGTTTACGGCAACGGCCTTTTGAAGACATTTTTCACCGATTTCGGCTTTCTTGGCCTCAAGGTATAACAGCCCAAGTTTTCTTAAAATACGTGATGCATTGGGTTTGAGTCCCAAGGCTTTTCGGGTTTCGTCTATGGCGCCTTCGATATTGCCTGCCTCTTCACATGCTCTTGCTTCGAGCAGGTGAATTTTTGCCTTTTCCGGGTGGTTGACAGCCTCGATAACACTTTTTATCTTTGTATCCAGGGCGCCCAGGGTCAATGGTTTAAGAAGATACCCCTCCACTTCGTATTCTGCAGCATCGGCCACAACGTCGCGTTCGTTTTCAGCTGTAACCATAATAACAGGAATGTCCCTGATCTCTTTATCCCGGCGCAAGTTGGCCAGCATCTGGCTGCCGTTCATTTCCGGCATGTTCCAGTCAACAATGAGCAAATCACAGAAATGGTTTTTCAGCGCAAGCAAACCTGATTTTCCATTATCCGCAAAAAAAAGCTCTTTGCCGATCCCAAGATTCCGCAGCATTTTGCGCAGGGTCAGGCGCATGCTTTTCATATCATCCACAATCAGTATGGTCATGGTTTCAATATCAATCATAAAAACGCGTTCCTGTTAAACTGGTTCAAATTTTCCTTAATCATTTCGGTTACAACAATTGTATCTAATTTCAAACCATTACCGACCTGGGTTTCAATGTCGACGGCGGCAAGTCTTAACTGCTCAGCATTGACATTGGCGGCAGCGCCTTTTAACGCATGGGCACAGGCCTTGACATTTTCGGGATCAAATGGCGCTTGTTTAACAGCAGACACAAGATTATCAACAACTCCCTCCACTTCCTGAAAAAAGGATTCAAGAACTTCTGCAGCCAATTGCCTATCATTGCCAAAGCGTTCAAGAAATCCGATCCTGTCAAATACAGATGGGCGTGAATCGTTATCTTCCAAAGCGGTCAGGGCCTGTTCTTGTTTCTCAATGTCATACATTTCAGGACCAGGCATGTCAAAATTCGGTGGGTCAAACGCCACCGAAGGCACGGTTCCATACTTATATGCCTCAATAAGTTCAATTAAAGCCTGGGGATTAACTGGTTTTGAAATAAAATCATCCATGCCGGCCGCTTTACATCTCTGCCGGTCCCTTTCAAAGGCATTTGCGGTCATAGCAATGATGGGCGTGGGTGTGAGTTTTTCTAAGGCTTCATATGCCCGGATCTGACGGCTGGCTTCATATCCGTCCATTTCCGGCATCCGGCAGTCCATGAAGATCAAATCGTATTTATTATTTTTCGCCTCTTCAACAGCCTGAAGGCCGTTGGATACCGAATCAGTCTGGTATCCATGTGTGCATATAATTGCCTTTGCCGTCACGACATTGGTTTCAATGTCATCCACGATTAAAATTTTAAACGCTCTTTTTTTACGTTCTGCAAGAGTATGGCGGGTAATAATGGCCTGGCGGTTTTTCCGATAGGTCGGTGAAAGCACCGTGCGGATGGCATCCTGGAGAATGGTTCCGTCCAAAGGAAAGCTTAAAAAGGCTGAAAAGCCCAGGTCTTCAAATTCCCTTGCATCCCCCTTCTTACCCACAGCAGTGACGAGAATTAACGCAAGGCAATTCAACTCAAGATCCTGGCGGAATTCCCTGCCAAGGGTCCTTGCATATTGATCCGATTCGCTAACCTCCATAATGACCACATGAAAAGGGATTGAATTTGTCTTTGCAAGGGTAACAAGTTCAATAACTCGGCTGTGTTCACAAGTCTTATAATTAAATCCGATCTGGTCAAGTACTTTTGTCAGGCGGGTGCTGGGTTCCGGCTCGTTAGATATGGCGATCACCCTGATGTCGTTGATGGGAACGGCAGACAGCTCCTGGGCAATCTCCTCGGGCAGCTGTTTTTCAAAGGGGGCTTCAAACCAAAAGGTGGAGCCTATCATTTCAAGGCTGTCCACCCCAACCTGTCCACCCATTAATTCAATAAACTGTTTTGATATCCATAAACCAAGGCCGGTACCGCCATATTTCTTTGTTATAGACGCATCAGCCTGAACAAAGGGCGCAAAAAGGCCTTTGAGAACTTCCTCGTTGATACCGATACCTGTATCATCCACGCTGAAATGAATCAACGCATGTTCTTCCTTGTCCTCTTTGAGTCTCACATTCAGGGTCACAGACCCGTTTTCAGTGAATTTGATGGCATTGCTTGTAAAATTTAAAAGCACCTGGCGTATTCTGCCGATATCGCCTTTGAGGCGCCTTGGCACATCCGTGTCGATATTATAGATAAACCCAAGTCCTTTTTGCCTGGCCTGCAATTCCGGTAAAGAGACAATATCCTTGACGGCTATTTCAAGATCAAAGGGACGGATATCTAATTCAATTCTGCCTGCCTCAATTTTGGATAGATCCAGAATGTCATTAACAATGGTTAAAAGGGCTTTGCCGCTGTTATAGGCAATGTCTGCATAGCGTCTTTGCTCAGCGTCAAGCTCAGAGCCAAGAAGCACGTGAATCATGCCTAAAACCCCGTTCATGGGATTTCGTATTTCATGGCTCATATTGGCCAAAAAGTTATCTTTAGCTTCAATCGCGTTTTTGGCATCCGCCTGAATTTTTTGAGAAAATTCAACAGCAGCCTGTTTTTCCGTGATAAGTGCCTGATGTTTTTTGAGCATTAGCAACAAAATAAATCCGATACCGGAAAAGAGGATTATAAAGCACACAAGGCGAAATTCATTGAGATTCAATGCGCCAGGCCCCCAGGAGGGACCAAAATAAAAAAAGGCAACCAACCCCGCACAAATGCCGAAAACAAGGAAAAAACCGGACAAATCAGCGAATAGAACAGTTCCGGCCATGACAATGATGAAAAAAAAGAGACCGGGACTGAAAATGCCGCCGGTAAGACAGGCAAACCAGGTTATATAGGCGGTGAAAATCAGTACAATAGTGCGTCCCAAGATTACGGATCGCTCACTTAAAAAATGATATGCGGCCCATATCATGCAGACCGTCGCAATTGATGGTGCAATCAGGGCAAGCGTTTTCGCATACAGACCCATTCCTGCCAGACAGAATATAATTGCTGTCATAATGGATGACAGCAGCATTGCCGGATGTTTATCAGTGATCATCTATCTTTAATATCAACTTAAATTTATGGTAGTTATGAGTGGATGTAAAAATAATATAACTTTCTGACAGTTTGAAAGTCAAACCCTAATTCGTGCCTATTCAGAAATAGTCTTTTTATTCAACGAAGAAATTTAACAAAAATTCTTATTTCCGGACAAGCAAGCATAGTCCGTTTAATATTGACTCTCTGTCAGGTAAAAATTTAATTTGGTAAAAGTTTTATTTTTCTTGACATTAATGTTATTTATATATAATTAATATATTTAATTAAGAGTAAAATATTATGATGAATACGAATATTATTAACAGCCTAGTAGTGGTCCTCATTATCGTGGAGGTGATTATTATCACCTCCTGGCGAAGGGGCGATTAGTGGCTTAAATAAGATTAATTAAAAAAAGCCGTTACCAGCCCCGAAGGGGGGCAGGTAACGGCTTTTTTGCTTTTAGGAGACTTTTAAAGAAATGAGACGAAGCTGCATTGCAACACAGGGCGTGGCAAGGGCACCCCACCGGGGCCTGCTGAAAGCCTTGGGATACACCGACATTGAGCTTAACCGCCCCCTGATCGGGATTGCCAATTCCGCCAATGAACTGATCCCGGGCCACATGCACTTGGACTCCATTGTCAAAGCCGTCAAGACCGGTATCTCCATGGCCGGCGGCACCCCAATGGAATTTTCCACCATCGGCGTATGTGACGGCATTGCCATGAACCATGTCGGCATGCACTATTCATTGGCATCAAGGGAACTTATTGCCGACAGCATTGAAGTGACTGCCATGGCACACCCCTTTGACGGTATTGTCATGGTGCCCAATTGCGATAAAATTGTACCGGGCATGCTTATGGCCGCGGCAAGGCTTAACATTCCTTCCATTTTTGTCAGCGGCGGCCCCATGCTGTCAGGACGCCACCCCCAGGACCGGTCAAAAAAAATTGATCTGATCACCATATTCGAGGCCGTAGGTGCAGTTCAAAGCGGCAAAATGACCGAAGAAGAGCTCTTGGAGATGGAAAATGCCGGCTGTCCCACCTGCGGGTCCTGTGCAGGCATGTTCACGGCCAATTCCATGAACTGCCTTACCGAAGCCATCGGTATGGGGCTGCCCGGCAACGGTACCATTCCGGCGCCCATGTCCAGCCGGCTGCGTCTGGCCAAAGCTGCCGGTATGCAGATCATGAATCTGGTGGTACACGATATTACCCCGGACAAGATCATGACCAGACAGGCATTTATGAATGCTCTGGCTGTGGATATGGCATTAGGTTGTTCCACCAATACGGTTCTGCATCTCAAAGCCATTGCTGCCGAGGCCGGTGTGGATATCCCCCTGGATTTGATTAATGAAGTGAGTAAAAAGACCCCCCATTTATGCTCCTTAAGCCCCGGCGGAAAGGACCACATTGAAGATCTTGACGCAGCCGGCGGGATCCAGGCCGTGATGAAGGAGCTTAGTGACAACAACATGATCGACACAAGTCTTCTCACAGCCACGGGTAAAACCATTAAAGAAAACCTTGAAAATGTCAGGGTGAAATACCCGGATGTCATTCGGCCGGTCAACGATCCTTATCATAAGGAGGGTGGGCTTGCCGTATTGTTCGGCAACCTTGCGCCTGAAGGCTGTGTGGTTAAACAGTCGGCGGTTCTGCCGGAAATGATGACCCACAAGGGACCTGCAAGGGTA
>NZ_DDYV01000233.1:0-20538 GCF_002348205.1 Desulfobacter sp. UBA2225
TGACCTGACATATCAACTGCCAGGCAGAACCCACAACAAAGCTTGAAAGATCTTAGTAAGTTACCCGGACTTTCATATAAAGGTGTGTTGGAAATGAAACGATTCTTCTGAATGAAACTATATAAAAATTCATCAAGTTGACAGTATGTGCCGCAGATTTCCCTAAAAAATTCACAAGGACTTTTAAAATTTGGAAAAGCCAATGTCTTATGAAAATATAATCGCAACGACGGAAAGGCTGGCATCAGAATTGATCCTATCCGACCCGGCTCAACCGGACTCTATCAAGACGCTGCTGCCCATTCTCAAGAGCATACATGCGCAATGCAAAGCGCAGAACCTATTGTCGGAGGCTGCGCAAATTCTAAAGGCCAGACACATTGTTGATGCCATAATAAAAGACGGACCCCAGGTGAAAAGCAACTTATTGTCAAATCTTGAGATGGTTGTTACAGATTTCAGCACGAAACTGAAAAATATGGGTGAAAAAGAGAGCAACATTTTATTTGTACGCAAGCGATCTCAATCCGATGATCAAACCCAAAACGGCGAATACAACGAGTTAGAGAGAAAATTGAATGAGCTTTCAATGCTTATCGCCGGTTTATGCCCTGGAAAAGATCCTGAGATAAAAGAGGTCCTTGGTAATGTAGAAGATCTTATCGACATTTCCGCAAATATTGAGCCGTCAACTTTTTATGATATTTCAAAGCTATGTAAACAATATATGGAAAATATGGATCTTAGCTCTACTTGCAACACAAGGCCGGTTGAAGAAGGCGTTGTGTTGTTAAAGTCCATATTAAGTCATTTAAAAAGGAAAGAACCTTTTGCCTTCGACTATTCCGATGTTCTTGAGCTTTTGGAAGAACATCTTGCCACGAATGAACAAGACGATGAGAGTGTTTCTGAGTGTGCGGAAAGCGAACCTGAAACGGAACCCGAACAGCAGGAGAGTTCCCCTGAGAAACTGTCTGACGATGATATTGAAATCCTGACCGATTTTATATCAGAGGCTGAAGATAATCTGAACAACATCGAGGTCTCTTTAATTGAGTTGGAGCAGGATCCTGAGAATACGGATATCATAAACGATATCTTCAGGCCGTTTCACACAATAAAAGGCGTCTCGGGATTTTTATCTTTAGGTAAAATCAACCGCCTGTCCCATGCCACTGAAAATCTTTTGGACAGCGCCAGAAGCGGAGATTTTATCATTAACCACTCTGCCACGGATGCAATTCTTGAATCCGTAGATTTATTAAAACAACTGATTGATAGTGTAAAACAGGGGCTTGTCACCGGTTATCGGCAAGAGGATGACCACATAGATGTAGATATCTTGAGAGATAAACTTAAAAAGCTCCAGATTTTTTTAACCAAAGGGGAAAAAGAACCTTTAGGAGAAATTCTTGTCAGAAAAAACAATCTTAAAAAACAAGATATTGACCATGCACTGGAAATCCAGAAAAGGCATCCGGAAAAAAAGATTGGTGAAATTCTGATCGAAGATAAAAAGATCGCGCCGACTCAGGTTGCCTCGGCGTTAATGGAACAATCCGCAGTTAAAAAAAGAGTGGACTCCCAAGTTAAGGTCAGCACGCAGAAATTGGACGATCTTGTAGATTATGCCGGTGAACTTGTCATTGCCCAGTCCATGCTGCGACAGCAAACTATGAAGAATTCCGCCCTAAGCCAGACCGTTGCACAATTGGGACAGATTGTAAACAATATGCAGAATATTGCCATGTCCATGCGTATGATACCCATTAAATCTACCTTTATGAAAATGATTCGCCTGGTAAGAGATTTGTCCCGGAAATCAGGCAAACAGATCAACTTATCAATGACCGGGGAAGAAACCGAAATTGACAGGAATGTGGTGGATGCCCTTTATGAGCCCATGGTCCATATGATCAGGAATGCCTGTGATCACGGGATTGAATCCATACAGGAGCGCACGGCAAATAATAAACCCCCACAGGGAAATATTGATCTTCGTGCCTATCATAAAGGCGGGAATATTGTCATTGAAATTGAGGATGACGGCAAGGGGTTGGACAGGGCGAAAATCCTTAAAAAGGCCACTGCCACCGGACTGATTACCGGAGAAGAGCAGATGACGGATGCACAGGTTTTTAGCCTGATTCTTTCGCCCGGATTCTCAACAGCGAGCCAAATTACCGATATATCCGGTCGGGGGGTCGGCATGGATGTGGTCAAAGCGGGGATTGAAAAATTTCGCGGCCATTTGAATATTGAATCCGAAAAGGGAGTCGGCTCTCGATTCATTATCAGTCTTCCTCTGACACTGGCCATTATCGACGGTATGCTGGTCAGGGTTGATGACGAGAGATATGTTATTCCCACCATCGCTATTCAAAAAGCATTCAGACCGGGGCCGGGGGAATATTTCACCGTAGAAGGAAAAGGTGAGATGGTTAAAGATCGTGGCCGTCTGGTTCCTCTAATCCGATTAAATGAAATTTTTAAAACAAGCAATGATGTTAAATCCGTCGAACAAAGCCTGGTTGTTGTTGTTGAGTCAAAAGAAGAAAGACGGGCTTTTTTAATTGATGAGCTTTTAGGCAAAGACGAGTATGTCATTAAAAATCTTGGCGGGAATATGGATGATATCCGGGGTATTGCCGGAGGTGCGATTCTGGCTGACGGAAAAGTCGGACTGATTCTGGATATCCACGGCATCTTTTCCATTGTCTCGAAAAAATAGGGACGGTGACGACAAAAATAAGATGAGGATGAATAGATGAAACAAATTGTCGGCGTTGCAGACATGAAAGTAAGCAATAATCCCGCAGAGGATGTGATCACTTACTCTCTTGGATCATGCATAGGGCTGGTTATTTATGATCCGGTCGTAAGAGTCGGGGGGATTCTTCACTATATGCTTCCGGAATCCGCCATAGACAAAGAGAAAGCCGTCCAAAAACCATTCATGTTCGCAGATACCGGCATCCCGCGCCTGTTTAAAACCGCTTACGCAATGGGCGCAATGAAGCCCAGAATTAAAATATTTGTCGCAGGCGGTGCTGAAATCCTTGATCAAAATGGTTTTTTTAATATCGGAAAACGCAATTATCTGGCATTAAAAAAAATGTTTTTTAAGAACAAGGTGATGATAGACAAGCAGGAAGTGGGCGGGAACATCAACCGAACGGTTCGAATTGAAATTGCATCGGGAGATATTTTCCTGAAAACCTCAGGATCCAAGGAAGTGAAGATATGACAACACTGGAGAAAATGATCCGTGAGATAAAGGAGTTAACGCCGATGCCGGCGGTTGCTAACCGCTTGCTTGAAATGATTGAGGAGCCGGATAGTTCAATAAACGATATTGCCCGGATAATCCAGTATGACCCTGTCATGACCGTGGACATTCTTAAAATATGTAACTCAGCATATTTGGGGTTAAAAATCCCTGCAGAGTCAATTAAAGACGCCGTGAATATGCTCGGTACAGATCAAATCGTTCAATTGGCCATGGTAAAATCAAGTGCAAAGGTCCTGTCTGGACGTCAGCAAGGCTATGGGCTTGAACAGGGCGATATGTGGCGGTATTCAGTTTCTTCCGCCGTCATTGCCAAACAGGTTGCCTTACGTCTGGGACTGAACAACAAAAGTACAATTTTCACTGCTGCCCTGATCAAAGACATCGGTAAAATCATATTGGAAAAATATGTGTTCAAGGACTATAAAAAAATTGATACGCTTGTAAAAAAATCCGGGTACAGCTTCAGGGAGGCGGAAAAAAAAGTACTGGGCATAGATCATGCTGAGCTGGGTGCCTTGATTGGCAAAATATGGAAATTCAGCCCGCGAATGATTAAACTGATCCAACACCATCATCTCAGGGATGACTCCATGATGAACGACAAAGAGGTTGCAGGGGTATATCTGGCAGACTGCATTTGTATGATGATGGGGAACGGCGTCGGGGCGGATGGTCTGTCGTATCGATTCAAGGATCAGTTAATGAAAATTCATAACATCTCTCACTCGGATATAACCGCTATTATGGCCGAATTTGGGGTCAACATGCATGAAGTGAAAATTTTATTAAAAATGGCTCAATGAAACTAAAGGGAAGCAAATGTCTTATTCAATATTGATTGTAGATGATTCAATGCCGATGAGGACCGTTTTGAAACGATCTCTTGCAGCTGCGGGATACGGCGGTTCCAGGATACTTGAAGCCTCAAACGGGAAAGAGGCGTTAACGGTGCTCAAAGGAGAGTGGGTCGATTTGATTATGACCGACTACAACATGCCCGAAATGAATGGGCTCAGTTTTTTAAAAACAGTAAAGACCGAAGCACTGTTCAAGGAAATTCCGGTTATTGTTATTTCAACCGAGGGAAATGATTCAAAAATTAAAGAATTTATGGACACCGGTGCTGCCGGTTATATTACCAAACCGTTTACCCCTGAGGCGCTCAGAGATTTAATTGTCAGTATAATTGGAGAGGCCGATTATGAAGAAAATATTGATGACAGCGATAACGAATTCGATTTCTGAAGTTATGGAGACCATGTTTTTTATGCCGGTTGAAACCGGTCCTGAAACGATTTTAAATGAGTCCGGCATCGACCTGAATACCGCATTGGCATGTCGGTTGAATTTTACCGGGGATATCTGTGGAAATATAGATCTTATTTCACCGGCACCACTGGTGGCAGAACTTGCATCCAATTTTTTGGGCGAAAGCAAAGATGAACTGACTTGGGAGCAGCAGTTTGGCACATTGTCTGAAATGCTCAATATGGTGTGCGGGAATGCCTTAAAAAATGTAAAATGCACGTTGCCTTTTAAGATCGGCATCCCCCAAATGATTACCGGTACGGATCTTAATGGCTGTGCAAAATGCACGCTGGTTGAAACCATGGATTCGAAAATGGCTATTTTACTGTCTACCAGTATGAGGCAATAACGGCAAAGGGCGTTTCAATGTCTAATGAAATTAAAATAAAAGAAACCATATTGGATTTTCCGACAGTGTTTTCTAAAGATGATATCCTGCGGGTTATTAACAATTTACCGATTGCGGTCGCGGTGATTGACACGGACCTGAAACTGGTTTTGGCCAACAGAATGGTCTGCATATTTGTAAATAAGAAGGATAATCAACTCGTCGGGCTTGTAGGTGGGGCCGCCCTTGGCTGCATTCATCACGAAGATGCCCCTGAGGGCTGCGGATTTGGGAAAGAGTGCAGTAAATGCAAATTGAGGATGACAGTCAATGATACCTTTGAAAATACCAAGGGGCATTTTCAGGTTGAAACATCCATGACCTTTAAATCCATAGGGCGCAGGCATTTAAGAATAACGACCCAACCCTTTCAATTACAAAAGAGAACGGCCGTTTTACTGTCAATTGAGGATGTTACAAACGCAAAGAACTATGAGCGCGCAAAAATAGAAAAGGAAAAACTGACAGCGGTGGTTCGAACCGCAGGCGCCATATGCCACGAAATTAATCAGCCTTTAATGGTGATTTTAGGTTTTTCAGAATTATTAATTGATGAAATCGCTCATGGGCAAATCCAAGAAGAAAATGTCAAGGAAATTAGAGACCAGGCACAACGGCTGGCTGAGATTACAAATAAGCTGATGGCTATCACTCAGTACAAAACAAAAATGTATTTAAGTTCCGAAATCTTGGACCTTGACGCAGCATCTTCTATTAATATCTCAGACCCCAACCCAGACAAGGAGAAAGAATGATGGAAAATAAAAAAATATTAATCGTTGATGACGAACCATCCATTTTAAGATTGCTTTCCCAGTTATTTACCAAAGCCGGTTATGAGGTTTTCACCGCAGAAAATGGACGGGATGCATTAAAAATTATCGAAGAGAATAACATTATGGTCATGTTTTTTGATTTAAATATGCCGGTGATGAACGGTATGGAATTATGTAAGAGAGTAAAAAGCATTAAGCCCATGTCTATTATCTATGCCATTACCGGCTATGCCTCTTTATTTGAACTGTCGGAATGCCTTGATGTCGGCTTTGAGGATTATTTTAAAAAGCCGGTGAATGTATCAACATTAGTGAAAACAGCTGAATCCGCATTCGAAAAAGTGAACCGCTGGAAGAAAATGTAAGAAAATAGCGCAAGCGATATAGCAAAAAATGTATCTGCCCATTTTAGGTATTGAATTCTATGNNACTAACTTACAGGATCTTCATGACTTTCTTTCGCGGGTGCCACTGTTTTCATCGGTGCCGGCGGATCAGATCCGAGTGATTGCCGGACTGTTTAAAAAGGAGTTTTATCACAAGGGTGACATTATCTGCCGCCAGGACGAACCCGGAGATTCCATGTATGTGATTCGTTCGGGTACGGTGTCGGTGTTCAAGGAGACAGACGGGGAAAAGATTTTTGTAACTGAGTTGAAACGGGGTGATTTTTTCGGAGAGATCTCTCTGCTTTCAAAGGCGTCCAGAAATTCAACCATAGAGGCATCGCTGGATGTGGCTTTATTTTGTCTGAACCGTGACAATTTTGATGTTCTGATTAAAACCAATAAAAGTATTGGCCTGTATCTGAGCCGTTATTATGCCAAGCGCATGAGTGTTAAGGCAAAGGACGGCAGGCGTCAGAGCATGGTCCCGACATTTTATGCGGTGTCGGCTACGGGTCCGGAGTTAGGCGTATCCCATTTTTTATATTCCGTCTCCTTTCACATTTCTAATGAATCACATAAACGGGTGGTGGTGATTGAGCCTCACCTTGAGGCTGACAGAATCATGCATAAATATGACCTGACCCGGATGGAATGCCCGGACCCTGGACTTTTCAGACTCCTGCCGCCAGACAGCTATAAGCCCGCAGAGATTCATTGGTATGAACATTTGTCAAGGTTTCATGTGCTGCAGTTGCAAACCGGTTTTTCCGACAGGCTGTCTGAGATTATGCCGGTTCTGATGGCCGGCCTGAAAGAGTCCTATGATGTGGTGTTTTTCAATCTGACCCATTGCCTTAATGATATGGAGCGGCTCTTTGTCCGGCTGTGTGACCGGACACTTTTGCTTATTCATAATACACAGGAAAAACTCAGAGAAGTTCAGTCCAGGCTTTCAGCGCTTGAGGCAATTTGCGGAACCAGTGCGTTTTTAGGAAGAATTCGGGTGGGCGTGAGCTATCTGTACGGAAAAAAAGGGGTGGCCCGGCAGGAACTGCAGCAGTGTCTGGGACTTTCCGAAACACCGGGCATCTGGGTGGACCGTTCGGAGTTAGCTGTTAACGACCGGATAGATACGAATAAATGTTTTCCCGTCCGGGGGCCGAGAGCTGTTGCCCGTGAAATTGCCGGTATCCGGCTGGGGGTTGCGCTGGGTGCCGGCGGTGCACGGGGGTGGGCCCATATCGGAGTGCTCAAAGTGTTGGAGGAAGCCGGCATCCATATTGATATGATTTCAGGAACCAGCATGGGGGCCCTTGTGGGCGGAATTTATGCGGCCACCGCCTCTGTTGAAAAATTAAAGCAGTCGACCATTGACCTGTTTCGAACCCGATCAGACACCCGCAGAAAAATTTTTGATTATACCCTGCCCAGACAGGGGCTGCTTAGGGGAGAAAAGGCGGCCCAGCTTGTGAGAAACGCTGTAAACAGTGCTGATTTCCTGGATCTGATGATTCCAACATACTTGGTGGGTGTGGATATCCTGAACGAAGAAGAAGTGATTTTTGAAACCGGGGATGTCACGGATGCCGTCCGTGCCAGCATTGCAATTCCTGCCGTGTTTTCTCCATTTAAACACCAGGGTCGGTGGATGGTGGACGGCGGACTTTTAAACCCCGTGCCTGTAGATGTTCTGCTTCGAAAGGGCGCAGACATGGTCATTGCCGTGAGCATTGAATCAAAGCCCTCAAAGGCAAAAACACAAAAAAAAGCCCCCGGCATTAAGCAGATTATTTCCCAGACCATCAGCATTGTCCACGGCAGGGCCACCAGTGATTTTGTCAAAAACGCAGACCTTGTACTTTACCCGGATGTGGGGACCTATGCCTGGGATGATTTCCACCAGGGCATTGCCCTGATGCACTGCGGGATGAAAGAATGCTTTGAACGGCTGCCGGATATTCAAAAAATGATTAATCAAAAACAGGGCCGGGTCATTTGGTCTCTTGATATATTCTAATTATAGAGCTATTTGGAAGAAGAAACCCTGTTCCCATTTTTTTGGGTTCAGGAAGTGCAATTTTTGTAACGACTGCTGTAATTTTCGTAACTTTTTTTTTCTTATTTATGGAATATTTATGCCTAAACTCGATGAAAAACGATCTTTTATAAAAGCAATTCAGGTGTTTTCTTACACTGGCATGATAACTGCATTTGTTTCAATCATTATGAATATTTCAAATACATTAGCAAAATCGTTGTTGCCTTATGTGCCGACGTACTTTAGAAAAAGAATCATCCGTGGCGCTCTTCCTGATCTTCAAACCAATCTGGACGACATCACCTTTTGTGAGGCATGCAGTATCGAAGAGTATATGTCCTGTTTCAGGCTGTTGCATGATGTTTATGTAAAAGCCGGGTTTATTCGACCTACCAATCCCCCATTGAGAATTATCCGGCACCATTCCAATGCCGAAGCAAGGGTCTTTATGGGCTGCTTGACGGATAATCAGGCTGAAAAAACGCCCATATATACTGCCAGCCTATTTCCGGATCATAAACAAGAAGGCCTTCCCATGGATATTGGATTTAAACGTCAGGTGGACGAGTTAAGAAGCGAGGGGCGCAGCCTTGTTGAAGTCGGGTGCCTGGCATCACATCCGTTATACCGAAAAGGGAATAAACATATCCCTATGCTGGGTAACCGTCTCATAGTGTCATATGCGATTAACACCATTTGCGCGGACGACTTATTAATTACGATTCACCCAAAGTATTTAAAAATTTACGAAGACATCCTTTTGTTTGAAAAAATCGGACAAATTTCTTCCTTTTCCTATGTAAACAATAACCCTGCCGTGGCCCTTCGCCTTGATCTAAATACAGTCTCACAAAGATTTAAAGAAATTTATGGTAACATGCCAAAAAAGAAAAACCTGTATCATTTCTTTTTTGAATCAGGATCAACCCCCATTGAGCTGCCCTTTGAAGAAAATGAAGATGAAGAGACGGTGAAAAGATATTATGGGGCAGATATGATCGAGCGTGTTATCGCATATTCAGCAACCGGGCAGATTCTTCCCCTGACTTCCGGCTGAAGACGGGTATGTTCCCCTTTTCAGCCTACATTTTATTATATGTAGCATCTAAAATTTTATTTCAGCAGTTAAATACACCTGATCGTTGTTTTGAAAACGACCAGGAAACGTCTCCTCGCTTCCATCAAACCATTCAGCGCCGATTTCAAATATCACCGGCGTCCAGAAAGATAAACGGATCTTGGGATTCAAAACAGTTGCATCTCCTGACAGGTCATAATAATAGCGGCATTCCAGTCTTAAATCTCCATTGAAAAAATCCTTCCACAGGGTGCCGTTGATGGCCCGTGTTGTCTCCGTGGCCCAGACAATCCGGGTTTCGTAGTCCCGGATCAGGCTGATCAAAACCTGGAAATTGGCATACCAGTCGTTTACGCCACTATAGTCAATTCCTGCCATAGCCTGAAACACGGGTTTTCGAATCCGCTCCAGGTCCCGGGTAAAATAACTGGTGTGATCAATATAGGCCAGATCACCTCTCACCCCGAAAGAATGCAATGTAGTTTCAAATTCAAAACCGAAAATATTTTGCCGGTCATGAATGAGAAGCACCGATTTCCCGGTGGCATTTAAAAAATATGCCAATTGAGATGTTGTCAGATTGCCTGCAGAAAGCGGAAACCCCACAGGGAGATCAAAGGTATCCGGTGTTGGCAGATCTTCCCTGGCAGACAACCAGCTGAGTGCCCAGTCCAGGCGTCCAACAATGCCGGACAAACGAATTCCGCCTTCGCTGTTGCCCAGAGAATCAGAAGGGTCTTCTTCCATAAACGTTATCCCGTCGGCTCGCCCGAATACTGCCCAGTCTGTTCCTATAAGATCGTATTCCGATTTGACAAAAAACGGAATAAAGACCCCGGAAATGGTTAAATTGCCGGCATAAACCTCCATGGAAGCCATGGGAATGGGACGTTTGCGATCCTCCCGGCGACCGGAAAGATCATCACGAAAATCCTCGGGATTCAAATTATCCAGCGGACTGTAGGCATCAGTTTTACCCCACCGGATGATCTGGTTGCCTATCTTCATATTAAACCCGTCGCCTCTGAAGTTGAGATAGGCATCACCCAGCCGGATATCTGCATCTTCTTTCCAGTCTCCATCATTGCCATAAGAAAAACAATCTGCATCCACAAAAAGCACTGCACGCCACCGGTCCCCATGCACCAGGCTTGTTCCGATCCTCACCTGGAGATGATTCATCATATCATCTTCTGAATCATTGTCCTCACTTACATCATGGGCAAACTTGTTGTGCACTTCCCCGGACAGCTTAAACAAGCCTTCATCCTTGTCGCTATCCCGTGAGCTTTCCGCCGCCCATGGGTTACTGGTGTCATCCGTACGTGCATCATCCTCTTCCAAAGACTTCACCGACTGACTGTGAGTTGAATCGGTAGACCGGCAAATCATTATGGGATTGAAACAAAATGCGGATTGCGGACATAAAAAAAACAGGAAAATAAAGCTTGATAAAATAAAAAAACCGTAGCGATATCTTGATAAACGCGGCATTGCATGGCCTCCTGAAGGAAAAATAGGTCCTACTGATTATGTCTCATATATCCCTTGGTAAAAATTTCATCAGGAATGCCGCGATTATATCCTATTTCATCGGTCTTCATCAGTGTACGATGGTTTTTATTTAAATCATTCATTTCTGCATCAAGGATCGTCCAGATCCCGTCGATTTTCTGAATTTCTTTACCGGTGAGTATCTTATGAAGTCTGTTCCGTTTATCATAAAACTCGGTCTTAATGGGCAGATAGATCTCTTTGACAACCCATGTAACCCGTTTTCCATATTGGGAATCATCTGTGGCTTGGGGGATGCTTTCAAGAACCCAGCAGTCATGGTCATCTAACTTTTCTTCTCTTAGGACCGTATGTACGTCCTGATCTACGTCCCTGGACTGCAGGTCTTCGTAGGTATAATCCGTGTTGACAAAACGATTGGATTTCTGACTGGAGACAATCCGCCGCACCCTTTGAAGTGCCGGCAGGTAGAGGAACTGATCATCGTCACTCTCTTTGTTTTCCCAGGTTAAAAAAGCAGTTCCCTCTATATCGGCAGGAGAGGTAAAGCGTATATAACTTTTAGATACATCCCCGTATTTCTTAACCACAGTGATCAGGCTTCTGAATCGCTTTTTGCCTCCCTTGTCGATCAGCAGCATACGGATTTTTAAGGTGGCATCCTGCCCTTGATCCCGGTCCACCACCTTCTGTGCGATCTGTGCACCGTCCATCGCCACTGCCGGAAATACCCAAACCAGCAATACGACTATAATCATCAAGGTATAAACTTTTATATTCATAGCTCTTTGTCTGCTTCCCCCCCCAATTAAATGTCCGGCCGATATGTGTCTTCCAATCCGGTAAGCATGAGGTCATACATGCCTGCATCGGTCTGTTTCAGATTGACCAGCAGTTCATGAATATCTGCAAAATAGGGAACCCTTTCACCATGATATTGTACAGGTTCTCCGATTTGGTGGAATAGAAATCCATATTTTTTCAGGGCATAGAATAATTTTTTTTCAGTGATCATGTACCAATGGGTCAGCCCCTGGCGCAAACTTTCATGGAACATGACCTGGTAAAGTCCTAGGACAATGATAGGGTTTTTCCTGCCCTCCATTTCTTTTGGTATGCTCCCATCGTCAGGCAGTACGCCGCCTTCTTTTTTCTTTAAATAAGACTCCACGCCATACATGCCGTCTTCTTTACGGCGCCTGAGGTCTTTGGTTACCGTAAGTCTTGAAATTTCGCCGGTTTTATCCGGCTCAGGTTTTTCCCCGGGCAAACTTAATTTTGTGACATGTTCAATGGGAAACCCTTTGTCTGAATGACGCACCAAGCGTATGGTGCCGACCACGGAATCTGTTTCATTCAGGCAGGCAAAATGGATGGAATCCTTTTCGTATTCATCCGTTTCCAGTCCAACCGGATGGTCAGCCTCCTTTTCAAACCCGAACTCATCCACATAGACTTCATACCTCATCCGGAAGGTATCTTTTAAGACATCATCATCTATGACTTGACCGAAACGAAATTTGTCGTAGGTAAGGCTTTTGCTGATCATCTTGATTTTACCCTGTATTAATCTTTTTTTTTATGATAATTTTATCGAAAATTATTGTATCATCGTGTAATTTTTAGCAGTGTTTGTCAAGCGCTTTTCCCTGAGGAAATCATGAACATAATCACCCGATATAAATTTTTGTTTCTGTTTTTATCCATCCTGATTGCTTTGCCTTTTTTAATCCAGTTGCCCAAGGTAAAAACCGTGGATAATGTGGATTATTTTACACTTGAAAATGATCCGGATCTCCTTTTTTACGAAAATTTCAAACAAATATTTGCAAACGATGAATTTTTTGTCATCGCAATAAAAAAAGACCCCCTGTTTACCCGGGAGAACCTTGAACTTCTCAAACAAATCACCAATGATATAGAAGAAATCAACGGTGTCCGTGAAGTTAAAAGCCTGGCCAATGTCAATGATACCATTGGCGAAGAAGATTTTTTCATGGTCAGGCCGTTTCTTGAAGATATTCCGGAGGAAGCCGATGATCTCAACAAGCTAAAGCAAAGCGCATTGGATAACCCCCTTTATTCAAAAAACCTTATCTCAACTGATGGAAAAACAGCTGCAATCGTTGTTTTCGTCTATGAAAAACCTGAAGAGTCGGGGTTCAGAAAAAAACTGCTCAAGGATTGTGACGCTGTTTTAGAAAAATACGAGGACCGTACCGGAAAGATTTACAAGGCCGGGTGGACCACCACAAACCTGTATCTCAGCCAGTATATGAAGCAGGACATTGCCACGTTTATTCCCATTACCTATATATTTATCACTTTGGCGATATTTCTTTTTTTCAGGAATATCTACCTGACCGGGGTGGCTGTTTTAAATATCTCCATTTGCATGGGATCAACCATGGGACTGTTTCCCATATTCGGCATCACCCTAAACAATGTAACCAGTATCGTTCCTCCGCTTGTCATGGCCCTGGCTCTTTGTGACATTGTACATATATTCTCACATCTTGACAGACAGGTTCTGGCTGAATCCGGTACCATGGAAAACGCCATTGCCAACACCTTAAAAAAAGTCTTTCTGCCCTGTTTTCTGACAACTCTGACCACGGCTATCGGATTTATTTCCCTATACTTAAGTGAAATCCCCCCCATAAAGGATTTTGCCGTTGTAGCGTCCTGCGGTATGATTTTTGAATTTTTCTTCTCATTCGTTTTTATGCCTCCTGTTCTTCTCCTGTTTGATAAAAATAAGATATTCACTCGCATTGAAGGCAAAGGAACCCAGCACAACCTGCTTAAAAAAATATCCGGATTTGTATTTGAAAACCATAAAATCATTTGCCTGGGAGGACTGGTTTTAGTTATCACCTCGTTATGGCTGGCCACCATGATCAAGGTAGAAACCAATCTCCTTGATTATTTTAAAAAAACAGACAAGGTCAGGCAGTCCATCAATTTTATAGAAACAAACCTTGCCGGTATCGGCACCCTTGACATCTCCCTTGCGTCAAAAACCCAGGACGGATTCAAGGAACCGGAAAATATAAGAATTATTGAAGCGATACAAAACTACAGCAACAGTCTGGAAGGCGTAGATAAAGTTATCTCCTTTGTCGATTTTATCAAAGATATGAACCAGTCTTTTCACAATGAAGATCCCGAGGAATTTAAGATCCCCGATTCCAGGGCACTGGTATCCCAGTACCTGCTTTTGTATGATTCCGATGATATTGATGATTTTGTAAATGAATCCTTTGACCATGCCAGAATCTCTTTGCGGCTCTCCCATCATTCCACCGGGGACCAAGAAAAATTGATCCAATCTATCCGGCAGTTTATTGACAACTTGGAGACCAAAGAGTTGGAAATCAGGATCACAGGCAGGGCCCTGCAGGATGTCAACACCATAGATTCCCTTGTTAAGGGGCAGGTTTACAGTCTTGTTACTGCTGCCTGTATCATCATTGCCATTATGTTTTTTGTGCTCAGGTCAATGTCTTTGGGATTCATCAGTATCTTACCGAACCTGTTTCCCATTATACTCAATTTCGGGATCATGGGCGCCCTGGATGTACCTTTGAATACGGCAACCGCACTGATTTCTGCTGTGGCCATCGGCATTGCCGTAGACGATACCATTCATTTTCTTTCCCAAGTCAAATCCAACCTGATGGAACAGGGTGATATAAAGGTTGCAATTGCCGGAGCCATTCTAACCAAAGGCAAAGCCATTATCCTCTCATCGCTGATATTATGTATAGGGTTCGGCGTCATGGTTTTCAGCCGCTTTGTGCCGACAATGAATTTCGGGGCGCTGAGTTCGGTGATCATGATTACCGCCGTTATCGGGGATATTCTGATTCTTCCTTCCGCAGCGTTATACTTGGCCGGCCTGAGAATAAAATTCAGCACTTCCAATGTTATTCTCACACAAAGCCTCAAAGGCACAAAGGGTGACAAAGTCGAATAAAAATCTTGGTGTCTTTGTGCGAGTTTTTCAACTAAAAGGAGATTTCAGATGCAGCCAGATGAGATGTTTGCCAAGCTTGAATCTTTTGGAATTACAGATAAAGCAACATATTTTAACCAGGCCTTTTCCAGGAATATCGGCCTGTTTACCGAAGAAGAGCAGGAACGGCTTTCAAATTTTAGAATCGCCATACCCGGTATGGGAGGTGTCGGCGGGCTCCACCTGATCACCCTTACCCGGACAGGTATCACAAAATTTAATATTGCTGATTTTGACGCGTATGAGCCGGCCAACATCAATCGCCAGTACGGAGCCCGGGTGCCGGAATTCGGCCGCTCCAAACTTGAGGTCATGGCGGAACAGGCAATTTCCATCAATCCTTACCTGGAACTGAATCTGTTCAAGGAGGGTATCAATGCATCCAATATGGATGATTTTCTTGACGGGGTGGATGTGGTTTTGGACGGTCTTGATTTCTTTGAATTTGAGACACGGCGACTGTTGTTTAAAAGGGCGGCTGAAAAAGGAATTCATGTCATCACCGCAGGCCCCATGGGGTACAGTTCGGCCATGCTGATCTTCTCCCCCAAAGGTATGGGATTTGACGAATATTTTAATATCAGGGACGACATGGCTGACGAGGAAAAATATCTATCCTTTGCTCTGGGGCTGTCCCCCCGGCCCACCCATATCAAGTATATGAATTTTAAAAAGGTGGATTTCAGTTCCAAAGCAGGGCCCTCCTTGAATATCGCCTGCCAGATATGTGCCGGCATGGCTGCCACCGAAGCGGTAAAAGTGATCCTGAGAAAGGGTAAAATCAAGCCGGTGCCCCATTATTTTCAATATGATCCCTTTCTTCAGACCCTGCGGAAAGGGTATCTTTTCATGGGAAATAAAAATCCCTGGCAGAGGTTGAAAATACAGGTGGTTAAAAAGTTCATCAGTAAAAACAAACCCAAGCTGAAACCGGATATCCCTGAAAAACCTGGGATCATACCGGTTCCAGGGAAAGATATTGAACCTTCTGTTCTGGAATATCTCATCCGTGCCGGCATCCAGGCCCCGTCCGGGGACAACTGCCAACCCTGGAAATTTGAGATAAAAAAGAACCGGATTGATCTGTTCCTGGACCGGGAGAAGGATCGCTCCTTTTTTAATGTCAACCAGGTGGCATCTTTGATTTCATGTGGCGCTGTGCTGGAAAATATAAAAATAGCCGCCTCTTCAATGGGTATGGAAGCATTAATCAAGTATGACCCCGATCTCCGGGAGAATGACAGGGTGGCATCAATTAATTTGATCCCGGGAGAAAAAAAGAAAGACCCGCTGGCTGACTTCATCTGGGAACGACATACGAACCGGAAACCTTTCAAAAAAACACCGGTCGCTCCTGAGATCCTTGAATCTGTTGAAACTGCCGTCAGTTCTATTCCAGGGGCACAGATAAGGTTTATAACGGAAAGGGCAAAATTAAAGAAGCTGGCCAGGATTATATATAAAATAGACCGAATCCGCACAGAACATAAGCCCCTTCACGAACATTTGATGTCAATGATACGGTTTACCGAAAAAGAAGCCCTGGAAAAAAGAGACGGGTTCCCATTAAAAAACCTGGAGGCCGGATTGGCTGGAGAACTTTTTTTAAAGGTTACAAAACCATGGCCGGTGATGAATATTGCCAACAAGATTGGGTTAGGCCGGATGGTGGCATTGAATGCCTGGCAGGGGATGGTGAATTCGTCTGGCGCCGGGCTTTTATTGATGGATAAAATGGATGACCTTGGGCTTATTCAAGGCGGTAGGGCCCTTGAAAAAGCCTGGCTGACATTAGCTTCCCATGGCATTCAACTTCAACCGATGACGGCTGCGACCCTATTTTACCTTCGGTTGATTGTGAAACAGAACAAAAAGTCTGGATTTTCAAAACAGCACGAGGAGCTATTAACAGCCCTTCAAGATGAATATCACACGCTGTTTCGCCTGGCTGAAAAAAAATTACAGGTCTTACTGTTCAGGTTCGGTAAAGCGGCAAATATAGAACATAAAACGCTTCGCCCGGCTATAGAATTCTTGATAAATAAATAGCAGTTTTTGTTGAATACGTTTAAAAGCGGCATAAATAAAAGTGCGTTCTTCGAGGAAATAATAATTTTTTTATAACTCTTATAATTAAAGAAAAAATGAAAGGCCAGGAAAATCTTGTCTTGTCCCAACCTTTCATTTTTTTATTTTAATTGATATCGATATTCCTAAGCTCTCTTTTTTCTTGAAATGGCAGCAAACCCAAGAAGACCTATGCCAAATAGCATAAATGTCGCGGGTTCTGGAACAATATCCAATCTAAATTGTCCATTATTTCCCACGTCAAATTGAGTAAGCCGACCTGAACCATCATATACTTCTGTTCCACTAACTATTGTTGCATTGGTTGTTGCAAATCCCAACGTAAGAACTGGTGAATTGCTCTCCAGATCATAGGTAGACAGATCTGTTGTAAGGTCTGAAGCAAACCAATAACCAGCGGCTAATGATTCGGCTACAAAATTAGCTGTAATAAAGCCATTGGAGGGGCCGAAGTCAGCATTTAATCCTCCCCCACCTGAGAGTAGGTTGAAGACCCCAATCTCAACATTTCCTGCTGTGTATATGTGAAGAGAGCTTGGGACAGCATCAAAATAAAATTCGTCAGTTCCTAATGTTCCTGTTGCTTGAAAAGTAGCGGTAAGATAATCAAGTAGCAACGGTGCAGTAGGGGGGCCGTAAGAGAAAGAATGAAACGTTCCAGTTTCAGCAAATGTTAATGTAGTAAAATCATTCGTAATGGTAGCAGTTCCAGTTAGATTTAAATATTCTGGAACGGTAAGGATAGAATCCCCACCACCATTTGGATCAAGGCCCCAATTCAGCATATATGCAGAAGCAGGTGCTATTGTGAAAGTGATTGACATTAAAAAGAAGGCAAAAACAAGAAAACTTTTCATTATTTTAAATTTGCTAAGCATAATTAATAATTCCTTTTTTAAAATTTAATTTTTTTCAATTCCTGAGACGCAATACTTAATTATTTCAACGTGTTATAAAATTTCATATTATGCGTACCTACGATCACCTCCTTTCTGCCAGTACATTTTTTGAATTGTTTAATTTGACATTGTTTAATTTATTTCATTCACACAGTTGAAATCAAATAAAGCAATGATGGTGCCATTTGCTTTCTACATTGTAAAAAAGAAGAGTTTGGATTATACGACATCGGAAATATATTATAATTAAAGCAGGTTGCTGTGATATGAATTTTTTGAAAAATCAAAGCCTTTTGCAGCGCTGAAAACATAGTCGCATGGAAATATGAAAAAAAATTCATACTGATTATGAAAAAGTCTTCATAATTCAGTATAATAAAGTACATACATGGCGTTAATTCCGGGTTGGAATTCCGGGTAGAGTAGAGCACTGATTCGGCCGGTTTCTTCAGCCCTTTTTATATTCGAGACGCCTTGCCGCACGCGGCTACTACGTGTTCCAAAGGCCTTGCATCCTCAGTGCTCCCTCATCAAACCGTGCATACGGTTCTCCCGTACACGGCTTTCCGATGTTCTTCATTGTAAGGCTTACGCTTTTTTTCTGCTTGGCCTTACAATAGAGCTTCCTCTGTAGCGTCCTGATTCTAATTGGGTGGTGATGTAAAAAGTATGCTATGCTTTTTATACATGACCAAAATTGATATAAAAAAAGACTAACTCAAATGATTTAAGATGGTTATAAAGGTTTTTGGAAAAACAACACGTTTTTCTAAATGCACGTCGAATTCTGTGTCTCAATCTGCAATTATTTCCTTCAATTCCAACAGTATTGGCTTTCCCCGTAACATGATTGTCGGATTTGAAGATTTTTACAAAACTTGTCCAGTCGTCCGTATAAATCGTGTCAAACGTGATGCCCAGCTCTGTAATTTTTTTCCGTAAGTCTCTTGCGGTAGCCAAATTACGCTTGCCCCAAACCCAGGCGACTATCTCTCCAGTTGCTCTATGATAAGCATAAATCAGCCAGACTTTATTTGAATTCCGGGTGAATTCCGGGTGAATTCCGGGGGTGAATTCCGGGGACACCATACTTAATTCCATCCCCACCAAGGTCAAGTTAAAATGATCAACTAAAAAACTCAATGTAATCTTTTCAGGATCGTATAATGGTAGAGGGTGAATTCTTTGACCCAATTCATCCTGTGGGGGGGGGGCGAGCCAAACATCTGTAATATCGAAAGAAAGCCACAGTTCTATCTTTATTTTTGGCCTTAAACCGGCCATTTTGCCCCTAAAAAAGCGTTTTAAGAAAATTTTCTGATTCGGTGTTGGTTAATTTTATAATGCCATGGGTGCTTTCATCTCAAAAGAGTCTTTGGGTGAATTGTGTCAAAAAGGTTATATTTTCGTTTAATTTTTTACATAAAAGTGGAAGTTTTTTGGTATTCCGGGGATAATACCAATTTCCAAAAAATATGTCATTATAAAAGCTTTGCTTTTTGTCTCACTTGTGCGACAATCCTTCCATGATCTATACAATTGAAAAAACTACCATTTTTGAAAAATGGATAAAGGGAATCAAAAATCCAAAAGATAAAGCCCGAATTTTTGCCAGAATCAAGCGGGCCGAACTTGGAAATTTAGGTGACCACAAGCAGCTGGCCGAAAATTTATTTGAAATGAGAATCTTTTTGGGGCCGGGCTTTCGGCTTTATTACACGGTCCGGGATGAAAAAATAATTTTCCTTCTTTGCGGTGGTAACAAATCAAGCCAGGCCAAGGATATCAGAAAAGCAAAAACTATCTTGGAGGAATTGGAATGGGAATAACAACAAGCAAATGGGACACCAGTGAGTATCTGGACACCCCAGAAATGATTAGAGAATACCTCATAGCCGCCCTTGAAGAGGGCGGACCGGACTTGCTGGTTGCGGCCATCGGAGACGTGGCAAAATCCAAAGGCATGACGCAAATTGCCAAAGAAACCAACTTGAGCCGGCAGAATTTATACAAGGCCCTGACAGAAAACAGCTCACCCAAATTTGATACGGTTGTAAAGGTTCTGAAGGCCTTTAATATTAAGCTCTCGTTTGAAGCTGCGTGAAAAGACAAAGAATTCCGGGGACACAATACCAATTGACTTGTACACAGATTATGCATACAATAAACCATGAATTATCAATGGGACAACAACAAGGCGAAATCAAATCTTATCGCTCACGGGGTTGATTTTGCAGACGCCGTAGGAATTTTTGAAGACCTGAACGCCTTGACTATTGATGATCCACACCCGTATGAACAGCGCTTTATCACCATCGGGTTGGATTTTTTATCCCGGGTGCTGGTGGTTTCATATACATGGAGAAACAATAGCATCCGTATTATTTCAGCACGGAAAGCAACAAGAAACGAACGCCGTCAATATGAGGTAGGATTATGAAAAAAGAATACGATTTCAGCCAGGGCAAACGCGGACCGGTTTCCGCCCCACCGGCCAACAAAACAAGAATCACCATCCGCCTTGACAATGATATATTGGCTTGGTTTAAAATCAAAGTCCATGACTCCGGCGGTGGCAGCTATCAAACCATGATTAATGAAGCCCTGCGGCAGTATATTTCCACAGAAAAGGAGCCCATTGAAAACATCCTGCGCCGGGTAATCCGTGAAGAATTGAGGGCTTAATCTCACGTTTATTACGGGGAACGTCTAATAGTTTACATAAACAGGGCAAACGCATTAAAATTTT